>JAUWGC010000072.1 GCA_030606625.1 Bacteroidales bacterium
ATCAGCGAATATTTTTTCATATTGTACCCAGTTTACAGTTAATTCAAAGTCATCCAGGAAACGGTACTGCCCAAAGAAGCCAAACTGGGTTTGGGGGGCATCACCAACATAAAGCCCGTCGGCATAAACGTTGACAGTATCGACGATCATGTTGTCTTTATTGTATATTTCGGCTGCAACATTATTTTTCCATTTCCAGTTGCCAAATGAAGCTATTCCTCCAATGGTGAGATGTTTTGTGATCTTTTGCCGGGCTTCCAGTTCAATGCCTTTATGTAGTGCGTCCAGTCCTTTTACAAGTATAGGATCCAGGAACTGATTGTATTCATTTGCAAGAAATGATTTATCTTGCCAGTAAGTGTGATAAACATTTATATTAATATTGGTAGACCTGTGAGTGAGGCCATAACCCAGTTCAAAGGCACTGATCTGTTCATTCTCCAGATCCCTGGATGGTTCGTTGGTATATTTTCCAAAGACGAATTTATAATAGGGCACCCTCGAATAGTATCCTGCATTAAAATATACATTGTGAAATTCATTGATGTTAAAATTGGCTCCCCCTTTAATATCGAATCCTGCCATTGAAACAACTTCACTTTTAGTATCGGATACATAGTTGTAATAGTCTACACGTTGAAACCATGTATTATTGAATGTCCCGGCTATAAATGCTGAAATGGCCCCGTTGGTAAATTCCATCTGGGCAAAGATATTCCCGAAATTGATAATAGCTCCGTTGTTTACTTTAATTATATCCCCGACTTCTTTTATTTCGTTCCGGCCTGCCACCCCGTCGATAGCCCAGGCATAACTATCGATAAAGAACTGGCCACCCAGCAGATCTCTTACCTTTTGCTGTAGTTTTGATTTAAAATATCTTGCATGAATACCCACCATGAAACTGAAATTATCATTGATATCATGTTCAAATGTTGAAATAATGCCTGTCCAAACATGGCTTGCAAGGAAGTTGGTCTGAATAATTTTAGAGAATCCTGTTACAGAATCACCATTGGCAAGGATGGCTGTATCTGTATTATTCACATTATCATTATAGATTGCAGGCCAGTCAATTTGCTGACTGGGATTTCTGTAATCAAATATTCTTTTATTGGTCATATAACTATCCGACCACTTACCTCCACCATATCCGAAGGAAAGATATAAAGAAGTTGCCAGGAATGATTTTTCTGAGATATTCCAGTAGTGATTCAGGCTGAAATGTGGCTTATGGTAAAAGTTTTCAGATGCATTATTAGTTTTTCCATTGTAGCTTCCCCAGTCTTTGTTGAATTTCAGTCCGTATTGGTCAATTTCTTTCTTTCTAAGCGTGTCGTTTCTTTGCCCGTGCTTTTCGGGATTGCCAAGGCCTACAAAAACAAGTTTGTGTTTGGATCCGAAGTCCTTACTCACTGACAGGAAATAACCCCATCCCTTCACATAAGTAGCATCGACATAGCCAGGTCCCCGGAAAAGTGAACCAAGAAAAGTGATATTCAGGCCGTTCTTAAGCTTTCCGGTTGAATAGCTTAAAGTAAATTTGGAATTACCATAATCAGTTATGGAAAAACCTAGGGTTCCTCCCTTTTTTGCTTCAGTTGTCTTTGTGATGATGTTTATTGTTCCTCCGACAGAATTAAGAGCCACTTTTGAAGCTCCCAACCCTCGTTGCACCTGGATAGTCTGGGTTGCATCGGCCAGCCCAAGCCAGTTATTCCAGTATACCAACCCATTTTCAACACTGCCTATGGGAATGCCGTTTAATAATAGTGCAATATTTTCCTGTTTGAACCCACGAATATTCACACGTGCATCACCACTACCTCCACCTGTGCGTGTTGGATAAACACCCGGCACCATTTTCATGACTTCAGGAAGGGGTTGATCACCCAGTTCATCTTTAATCATTTTAGCCGGAATGGTTGAGACAGCAACAGGTGTTTCCCGGTTAACTGCTATGGATGAGATGATGTTTACCTGTTCCAGCCCAATGATATATGGTGATAATTCTATTGTTCCCAGGTTTAGTGTTTTTTCCTTGTCGATAATGATATTAATGTTTAGGGATACATAACCAATACTGCTAATATTTAAAATATGTTTACCTTCGGAAAGTGAAAGTGAAAATTCACCAGTCTCATTAGTAGTGGTGCCTAATGTTTTCTGATTATAAATACTAACTCCGGGAATCCCCTGCTTTGTGACCTTGTCAATGATCCTTCCATCAACATTTCCTTGTGCAAAAAGGTTGACTGAAGCCAGGCAAAATAAAAATGACATATAAAATATTCCGGCGTTTCTTCTCATAATGTAATATTTTTTTGTGTTAATAAATAAAAAAAGCCCTGAAATATCTTTCAGGGCTGGGGATATCAATCATATATAATACCTTAATCAAATCAGGTAAATACACTTGATCTGAATTTCTTCTCCCATCCAGACTATACTGTCGGTTTTGGAATTTCACCAAATCAGTCCCGATTTTAATCGGGAGTCGCGGACTTTCACCGCCGGTCGGGAATTTCCCGCTAACGCGGGATCACCCTGCCCTGAAGAAATCTATAAAGCAACTATTTGCTTTATTATGTAAGAACTATCTGCAAAAGTAATTTTAATTCTAAAATTTCAAAATAATTTCCGGATTTATTATTTTTTTTATGCCTCTGCGACTTTTAAAATCATAGTCGCACTGATTTATACTAATCAGAGACTATTCTTTTAATGAGCCTTAGCTGATGAGTATATGTTTTATCTTCCTTTTTATAAATCCCATAATGGTCGATATTATCAATTCTAACATATCCTGAAGCATGGATGATTTTATTGTCTCCCATCAATATCCCTGTATGAACTATTATTCCTTCATCATTATCAAAAAACAAAAGATCACCAGGTTCTGCCTCAGACAAAAAATTGATGGTTTCACCCTGTTCAGCCTGCTGTGATGTATCTCTTTGTATACTAATGCCAATAAGTTTATATACTATTTGGGTGAAACCTGAACAATCGATACCCATATGTGTACGGCCGCCCCATAGATAAGGAGCGTTTAAGAAATCCTTGGCTGCTGCGATGATTGTATTCTTTTCTGTTTTGTGACCCGGTGGTAAATACCTGCCATTAAATTGGAACTCCTCTGTGTTTATCAGGAAAATACTTTCATCGATACCAGGAAATGAACTACCCGTTGGGATCAGAAATTTTGTTTTCCTGGACCTGCTATGAACCGGAAATATTTTTTCAAGAGAGATCCCATAATTTGTTGTGGCAACTTTATGAAATTGTTTAGATATATATATAATTTGTTTTTTGTCAATCCAGCCTTCATATTGATCGTATGAAGTAATGATCCGGGCCCATATTCCTTGTTTTTCCAAAACAGTATAACATTCGCCAAATATAATTTGCGTAGTCATTTCCGACCTGTCATCAGGTTCAGCTCTTACCGGGATCAGCCCCAATAAACATATACCGTGTTCCATAGATTCATTGTGAACCGACGGGTTAACCCGTCGGTTCTGTTCGGTTCTATTCTGTTCTGTTAAAAAAATAAAGGTAATACTTTTGATGTAAAATTTTTTAATTTCGTAAAGTCAAATTATATTTATGAAAAGACTCTTTTCACTAATTCGCTATAATTACCAAGATATATACAAAGCATTTCTGTTTATATCTGCTATAATTTTGTTACTCTTTATTTTTCCCAGAACAGGAAAGTTCAAATATGAATTTTCAAAGGGTAGCCCATGGTTACATGATGATTTGTATGCCCCTTTCGATTTTACCATTATCAAATCTGATGGAGAGATTGAAAATGAAAAGAATGAATTATTAAAAGACCTGAAACCTTATTTTGTTTTCCACGAAGATATAGTGAATTCAAACTACCAGAAATTAAATGATGAATTTGAGAAGAGATGGGATACAAATATCCCTGATTCTCTCAGAAGTGAGACTTATAAAAAGAAGAATAAAGACGTTATTTTGGGTATTTATAGTGATTTATATGAAAGAGGGATCCTGAAGCCTGATATTTTATCTGAAGAAAAAGACCGGGATTATCAAATAACATTGATCAGGAATAATATTGCAGAAGAAACGACTTTTAATAGCCTTTTTACAATCCAAACTGCAAATGAATATATTTATTCCAGTCTTGATAATTATGATAACATTGAAAATAAGTTCCTTGCATCATTATTGTTTGATATTCTCGATTATAATATAATTTATGATGCAGGAAAAACCCAGGAGGAAAAGGAATCATTGCTCAGTGATATTCTGCCTACACGAGGTCTTATCCAGGCTGGGGAAAAGATCATTTCCAAAGGAGAGTTAATAATCAATATAAATTACCAGGTGCTACAATCCCTGAAAGTTAGTTATGAAGAGCGATTAGGATCTGCAAGGAATTACTATCCCATTCTAATAGGGCAAATTATCCTTGTTTCGATTATAATGGTCGTTTTGGCAATGTTTCTCATTTACTTCAGAAGGGATATTTATTCGGATAATAAGAAGATCGTACTTATACTTCTGTTGCTTCTTTTAATGGTATTTATCACAAGTCTCGTCATTAAATATAACGTTAGCTTTTTATACCTTGTTCCGATTTGCCTTGTACCGGTGATCATCAGAGCATTCTTTGATACACGATTGGCATTATATGTCCATTTGATTACAGTGATTATGATCGGATTTTTGGTGCCCAACAGCTTTGAATTTGTTTTTCTTCAGATGATAACCGGAATCATAGCTATCATGAGTGTTGCTCATCTGTATCGACGCTCGCAATTCTTTCTTACTTCTGTATGGATATTTATTACTTATACAGCACTTTATATAGGCTTAACCCTCATTCAGGAAGGTAACCTCAGGGAAATTAATCTTGTCTATTTTGCCCTTTTTGCCGGGAGTGCTGTATTGACCCTGTTCTCATATCCTTTAATTTACATCTTTGAAAGACTTTTTGGTTTTATAACTGATGTAACACTAATTGAATTGTCCAACACAAATAACAGGTTGCTACGCGAATTATCACTGAAAACTCCCGGTACGTTTCAACATTCGCTTCAGGTTGCCAATCTTGCTGAAGAAGCCATCTTTGAAATCGGGGGGAATCCTTTGCTTATAAGAACGGGTGCTTTATACCATGATATTGGTAAAATGGATATGCCTTTGTATTTTATTGAAAATCAAACAACAGGGGTGAATCCACATGATGAGCTTACTTATGATGAAAGTGCAAAAATCATTATCAGTCATGTGATAAAAGGTATTGAAAAAGCAAAAAAATATAAGCTACCTGAACAGATTATTGATTTTATCAGGACACATCATGGGACCCGGAAAGTTGAATATTTTTATATCATGGAAGTTCGGGAAAATCCAGGCGAGAATGTTGATGAAAAGGAATTCACCTACCATGGACCAATACCTTTTTCCAAGGAGACTGCCGTGTTGATGATGGCTGATTCCGTGGAAGCCGCTTCGAGAAGCCTGAAAGATTATAATGAAGATAAAATTGATAAGCTCGTTGATGAAATTATTGATAAACAGCTTGAGACCGGGCAATTTGAAAATTCAGACATTACATTAAAAGAAATAACAAAGATTAAAAGTATCTTCAAGAAAAAATTATTGACCATCTATCATATACGCATTGAATATCCGAAGTGATGTTCATGCATAAAGCCAGGGGTGGTCATAGATTAATGGATTTTAAATATTCAAGTGTTCCGGGCCCTTCATTGAAAAGCAGATCAATAATGCTTAGATTCGGAATGTATCCGGATTTTTCCTGAAATACCTGGGAATAAGGAGGCAGATTGATTGACCTGCTAACGTGTTTGGGAGAGATGGAGAACCTGAAGTCCTGATCCAAAGGTATGTTTCTCAGAAAATCATCGGTGACCCTGATTTCCTTATTAATACCAATTAAATCCAAAATCTTGATAAGCAATTCATGATTGAATTCCAGAAGCCTGTTTATCTTTCTATAAAAAAAAGGATATAGGTCATCCTTAAAAAATAAAAAAAAAGGAGATGAATTATATGCTGATTCTATGGCTCTCCAGTGATTGTTCTGCCAGTTTTCATGGTATGAGATAAGGATGTCTTTGGTTAATGTATGATTACCTTTTGTTTTGATCACAGGTATGGATAATGCCAATTTACCGTTGGCCGAATAGATCTCACAGCGGTTCCTGTATGTTTGTTTTGTATAGGTTTCATTAGCTTCAATATAAACAATACCAGATCTCACTAGTTGATGAATATATTCAACAGGAGGCAGATAGGCGGAAGAGAGGTATATGGTGGAAGGTGAGATCATGAGACAAAGGTAGTATATTGTGGTTATTGGTTGGTAGTGAAAAGTGAAAGGTGAAAGGTGAAAAGAAATTACTTTTCACTTCGTGTTTGGTACTTTTAACAGGAAACTATCAATTACCTGTTTGAATGTTTCCTTAGGTAGTACTCCCTGTGCCATTTGTGGTTTGCCTTTCATGGGGCAAAACAACACACTTGGAATGGTTCTGATGCCAAACACTGCAGCCAACTCAGGTTCTTTTTGTGTATTAACCTTGTAGATATTGATCTGTCCTGCATATTCAGCAGCCAGCTCTTCCATGATTGGAGCAATCAGTTTACAGGGTTTGCACCAATCTGCGTAAAAATCAATAATGCAGGGTTTATCTCCTTCATATACCCAGACTTCTTTATTCTTTTCGTAGTTCATGATTTTTTCAAGGAATGTCGCCTTAGTAAGGTGGATGATATTGCCGAAATTTTCATCAGTAGTCTTCTTTTCATTGTTTTCCTGTGCTGCTTTGTCAGAAGGGGTTGTTTTTATTTCCTGAGCCTTGGTTTCTGTGGAGTTGCTACAACTTCCAAAGATGATCAAACCAACAATGAACAGTATTAAATATAAATTTTTCATATTGTTATTATTACATATGTAAGTATTAAAATTTTTGCAAAGATAGGAAGAATTGTTATTAGTGAAATGTGAAAATAATAGTTATCTAATTTAAAATTAATAAAGAATCATTTTTATAGTCTGGGAAAAGTTGCCAACCATAAGCTGGCAATAATAAATCCCTGACGGTAATCCGCTCCCGTCAAACAAAACTTCATATTCTCCCGGTTGCTTTTGTTCATTCACTAATATTGCAACTTCGTTTCCCATTACATCATAAACTTTCAAAATCGTATATCGTATATCGTATATCGTGTATCGTATATTCGTATTCTGATCAAACGGATTAGGGAAAACAAAAAATGATTCAATTTCGCTTGCTTCAACAATTCCAACCGGGTCAGTATTATAATAAGCTTCCCAACCTGGTGCTGTAATAGTATAATTAGTACTGAAGGTCACGAACATTTGTCCGCTTGGTGAAGTGACAGGTGGCGGTAACTCTGGTGCCTGATATGATCCTGAATATTCGGCAAGTAATTCCTGTGAAGCTAAATCAAATATTTTCACCGGATCATTGTCTTCTTCAGTATCGAACTCGTTAAAATACAATGTCACAGATGTTGCATCCGGCGGTGTGATCTTCCACATGCAGGTAGTGCCATTATGATAGTCACGAGGACCACTGCCATCACTGAATGTATCGGATACAGCTGTTAAAGTCTGTAATCCGCTGCAATAAACAGGAATTTCAGAAGTGAAGGAAACAAGCCACCCTAAAGAAGTTACTGTGTCATCTGACTGGAAAGTGACCAGCATTTTATTACCGGAAGATGTAATATCATTTGGGATATTTGATCCGCTGAATGTGCCGAGGACAGGTGCAGCGGTTGTATCTCCATCATAAATTGTAAGGATATCATTAGTATCTGTGTTGAATTCAAGAAAGGTTATGGTAATGTTGAGTACTGAGTCATCGGGGATAATTAGCCATTTGCAGTTTAAGTTGTTTTCGTAATGATATACAGGTCCGCTGCCATCATCGATGGTTCCGTCAGTGATGGTCAAAATTTTCAACCCGTCGCAGGAATATGGATAATTATATTGATTAGTGTCCGGAAATCCGTTGATTATGACTTCCTGTGCATTGTTGAAGTTGGTGCCACCAGGTGTCAGATCATCTGTGTAGAAATAACCGTTAAATGACCCACTCCATCCCCAGTTAAAGTGGTAATGGTAATCACCCTGATAGCCATCACATACAAAAGCGTGACCACTGATGTTTGGTACCGACCAACCGGCATAATACATGGGTATATGACTGTCGAGATGACTGATCAAAAGGCTGTCCCAATCCATGCTGGTACTGTCACGATAGACATATTGTGTTTCGGGGAGGTACTTGAAGAATGTTCGCATTGAGTATGCTGCTTTATGGTTGTACATGCCTGAGCCATTTGGACCATATACCATATCAACAGATACACCAAGGTGAAAAAGAAATTCTGCCACTGCCGGATTGCTTTTTAATAATTCTATAGCCATCTCATCCCACCTGTAATTTGTATTGCCAAAATCTGCTGACAATGTACCATAAGGAGGACATTGATATGTGTAGGATCCTGTACCCTGAAGCGGGAACCTGAAATAGTTCATGACCTGTCCCATGGCTGTGGCAACACAACCGGCTAAACAGTGCCCTCCGGGGCCTGCCGGGTCGATCGGACACATTTCATTGTAGTACATGTCCTGGTCCCATAAGGTCGCTAAAAGTGGTTCGATATCTTTATTTTCTTTAAGTATATTCAATTGTGCGGGATCATCGCCTATCAGTCGGTTCCACGTTTGCCGAACCTCAGGCTCAGGCGTAACTGTATTCTGCATTGCATGATATACTTGCTGTTTATAGCTTAATATAAGGTCATGAAACTGTGGAGGCTGGTGTTCGGTGCTGAATTTCCCATCAAAACTGTATCCGGGTATAGGATACACAATGTCAGTTGCAGCCACGATCACAAATCCGGAGTAGTTCATGTTAAAGATATAAAGGACAGCTGTTGAATGAAAATACTCTGTGAATGATTGTTCTGTTTTTATCTCACTAAAATCAACAACATCATATTGATTAACTCTTTCATAAAAAAAATTAATGGCAACCCTTTCTGCCTGCTTAATATTTATTGGGCTGCTGGATAGGATATTAAACTGAAAGATAAAGAAGCTAAAAAGAATTATTCTGGCGAAGTTTTTCATTGTAAAAAGTTTATTTTAATTAAACAGTTTAATGAATAATTGTTTGAAGAATATAAAATTAACAAAAAAAATGCTATCCGGCCAGGATAGCATTTTTCTATTATCTCTTGTATAGTACAAGTGATTTATCTGATAACAACCTTTTTAGTAAGAGTTCCTGTGGCACTGTTAAGGTTCAGTATATAAACGCCTTTAGCCAGGTTTGAAAGATTAATGTTTTTATTAAAGTTCCCGGAATGATCGGTGTAATTTTGTGAATACACCAATTTTCCTGTGATGCTCATTAGCTTTATTTCAAAGGACTGCAAACTATTTGAGTTAAAATTAATATTGAGCATGTCCTGTGCAGGATTTGGATAAATTTGAAGATCAGCAAAAGCTTCTTTTTCTTCAACACCGATATTGTCAATTTCATATAAAATTTCCCAGCCTGGTTCAGTGATGGATGAATTGGAACTCCATGTGATAAATGCCGAACCACTTGTTACTTCTACCGGATCAGGTAAATCTGATCCCGAGAATGTGGCTACAATTGTAGACCCGTCATATACTTTCAGGACATCATGATCAAGTTCAGTATCAAAATAGTTGAAATAAATAGTAATGACATTGGCATATTCCGGTTGAATTCTCCACATACAGGTGGCATTGTTATTATAGAAGAAAGTGCCGCTTCCATCGTCAAAAGTACCGGAAACATCTGTCAATTCAACCAGTCCAAGGCACCATTGAGGTGAGGTTGTTGTGAATTCGGCCTTAAATCCGGGGGCAGTACCACCGGCATTGGTTTCAAATGTAATCAGCATCTTGTTACCTATAGAAGTAACTGAACCAGGGATTGTTGAACCGGTAAATTCACCCAGGAGTGAATCTGCAGTTGTAGGTCCGTCATAAATTTTGACATAGTCGCCTGCAGCGAGATCGAAATGGGTAAATTCTATAGTAATATCTGTAATTGAATCTTCTTCTGTTTGCGGGTCGATCAGCCAACTTGCGCTCTGGTTATTAAGATAATCGTCAATAGGGCCGCTTCCGTCAGTGAATGAACCGGATGTTTGTGTGATAGTATCAGCTCCGCTTGCATTGTAAGGATAATCGGGATCACTTGGATAAAAATCCATGACACAAGCCTGATCAATAGAATATCCGCCAACATTACTTAATGAATAATAACCATTACCATAACCGCTCCAGCAAAAGTTGAAATGGAAATCATTTCCCTGGTATCCGTCACAAAGAAATGCATGGCCACCTGAAGAAGAACGTCCTGAGTAATATAGAGGTTTACCCTGATCGATTTGCCCTTTAAGAAGATTGATCCATCCTGTTGTTGAGTAATTTGATTTTTCTTTATACTGTGCGTTATTATAACGCCAGTGGGCATTCAGACGAATCGGAACCATGAAACTGTATGCACCGGATCCATTTGGCCCGTAACCCATATTTACGGAAACACCACAATGGTATTGTAATTCGGCAATAGGAAACCAATTAGAATTATCGATTTCATCCATCATGCCGTTCCATTGATAATAAGTTTCTTCGAAATTTACGTATAGCGTGCCATATTGAGGTTCTGGGATATAGGAATGATCACCTTCGCCATGAATTGGATAACGGTAATAAAACATGATTGCTGCCATTGCGGTAGCAACACATCCTGCCAAACAATGACCGGATGGGCCTGCAGGATCTTCCGGACACAACAAGTTATATGGACTATCCTGATTCCACATTACTGAAACCAGAGGACTTACATCCCTGTTGTCTCTGGATGTATTTATCTGGCTGATATTATCTGTGAGAAGATAATTCCATTCAGCCAATGTTGTTTCACTGGCTGTAATATTATTTTGCCTGATATAATTGATCATATCTGCGTATCCCTGCATAAAACTGGCATATACGTATGCAATATCGTCTTTTGGAAAAACCTTTTCAAAAGAATAACCAATTACAGGTGTGTAAACATCTTCCCCTGAAACTATTACAAAGCCACCGGTTTCAAAGTCAAATGCATAATAAACAGGTAATCCGTCTTCTTCACGTACGAATGTATTTGTGATTATGACATTATTGAAATCAATGCCGTCTTCAAATTGATTTGCTCTTTCATAGTAAAAATTTAAAGCAACTTTTTTAGCATCGGCAAGTTCAACTTTTTCTGCGTGTATACTTGTAAATGCAAAAAGAATAGTACAGATGAATAAAAGGAATGTTCGTTTCATAACAGTATTTTTAATTTGTATTAACCTAAAATTTTATGCAAAGATAAAAAAGTTCACATATAAATATACGGAAATATAAATATTCCGGATTCTGTTAAAAAGACAATACGTATGCAGTAAAGGTTGCTTAAAGAATGTATATTAAATTCGTCTATTGTAATATTCTTGTTGAGGATAAAAATCAGTTGAATGGAATTTATTAATTTCGCCTGCAAACTAAACTATCAGTACCATCATGTCAATAATTATTAAAAATATCAA
>JAUWGC010000146.1 GCA_030606625.1 Bacteroidales bacterium
ATATTAAGTCTTTTACCCTGTATATTACAAGTATGCTTTTCGTATTTGGACTCTTACTGATCGTTTTCTTCAGAAAATATTTTTCTGACCTGATCGCCTTGTTTCTGATGATGCTTGTTCTCTATAATTACTGGACATTGATGGCTAAGCTGGAGATCATGTCGGATATACCCTTTGCATTGATTTTATTAGTATTGACAATTTTATATACCAGGGCCACAAGAAGGAATTTGCTGTTTTATTTTCTGGTTGGTGTATTATCAGGACTTCTAATGTCAGTGAGGCCGATAGGAATAGCATTTGTAATTACTGTTTTCCTGTATTCTGTTCTGGAATTTTTCAGAATGCCCCGGTCAGGAAGACAAAAGGCTTTCAGGCCTTTAGCCATATGCACCTTGTTATTCATTGTTACTTCACTTTCTTTATACTTTCTTTTAAATAAGATCATATTCCCATTGCCTGTAGCAGAAGGTGTTCCATATTTAGGGATGTTTGGTATGGAATCGGTTGGAACAACGATACTTAATAATTTAACATACTACATTGGCGTTCTGAAACATTTCTTCACCCCGGAAAACAATACATGGCAGTTTGCTTCTCTGATCATGAGATCAGTTGCCTTTACTTTTATTTTGCTTGGAATGATCAATCAGATCGGAAAAAAGACAGGCTTTATTGATATTCTGGTATTGGTATATCTTGGTATCCTGATGATATATCCATACCGGCATTCCGGTTTCCGCTTCTTGTTTCCGGTTGCGCCTTATATTATGTATTACCTGGTTAAAGGACTGCAAGTTGTTAAACTGGAATTTTTTATAAATCGAAATGCTGTAATTATTTTTCTTGGTGTGTTTGCTTTACTTTTGTATAAGTTTAGTGTCCTGGAGATCCTGGCAAATAAAGATCAGATTATACCGGGTCCACAGGAACAAGAGTCGGTTAAAGCGTTCAATTATATTAAAAACAATACACGGGAAGATGCGGTTGTTGTTTTTATTAAACCTCGTGTCCTGGCTCTATACGCAAACAGGAATAGTTTATCAAATAACCGGGGGCAAAACCTGGAGCAGATGAAGAAAAAATTCGATGATAAAGGAGTGGATTATCTGCTGATCCATAATAACATTTCAGACCCCTCATTGAAAAAATATATTGAACTCTATGCAGATGAGATGAAACTTGAATGGCAAAATGAGAAATTTAAATTGTATGCAAAAATTTTTTAAGGCACTTTGGTTGATCTTGCAAAAGCCATGGCTGTTAAACAAGATTATCAATGATAATAACCAGTGGAAAAAATATGTTATACGGAAATATAAGCTGGAAAAAGGATTCCCGGTTGTTGATATCATTGACATTTCAGGGCACTTTGATGAGACGATAAAGCCGTATGCTTTTCTCGATGGTGGTTCATTAATAACAGATATTGCCTTGCTCAGGGTGTTGGCAAAAAATATAAAATCGTGTAAATATTTTGAGATAGGAACATGGAGAGGTGAAAGTGTTGCTAATGTTGCTGAGGTTGCCGGATCTTGCTGTACACTTAATCTTCCATATACAGAAATAAAAGATGCCGGATATTCTGATGAGTATGCTTGCCAGTACGGAGTACTTTCAAAAAAAATAGATAATATTATTCATCTTAAAGGAAATTCCCTGAATTTTGACTTTGCCGGATTAAATGAAAAGTTTGATTTGATTTTTATTGATGGTGACCATCATTATGAAATGGTTCGCAATGATAGCCAAAAGATATTTCTCCACCTTGTACATGATAATTCTGTTGTTGTGTGGCATGATTATGCATTCAACCCTGAGACAATACGTTATGAGGTCATGGCAGGTATCCTGGATGGTACATCACAGCAGGTACATAATAATTTGTATCATGTTTCAAATACATTGTGTGCGATTTATACCAAAAAACCTTTAAAAAGCAGACCATTTGAGTCACCTGCCAGACTGAATAAGATCTTTGATGTTAACATAAAATCGTCCGTTTATCCGGACAATTCCTGATTATTGCTTATTTTCTGGTGATGGAATTTTTGATCTCTGACCAGTAAAATTTAATATCTGACCAGGATATTAGGAATGACCTGATATTTACTTTTGATTCCTTCAGGAAGAAGATCAAAACACAAAGTGAAGTAATGAAATAAGAAATGCTGGTTGCTCCACCTGCTCCCATGATGTCATACCGGGGGATGAGCAGGAAATAGCACATGATTGAGACCAAAAGGCCGATTGAAGATGATATGGTGTTGAGATGATATTTTCCCCTTCCCGAGAAATAATGTCCGAGGATTATTGAGATATTATAAATTAGAACTCCGGGTGCAAGCATCCATATCGCCAGCTTGATCTCTTCAAAACCTTTACCAAAGACATAAGTGTAAAAGGATATAGGCAATATCAACAATATTATAAGCAGGAAAAAGCTGACGATAATACTGCCTTTAAGCAATATAATAGATATCTTTTGAGCATATTTTTCGTCATTTACATTGGCAATCCGGGCATATTGAACAAGAGAAATACTTTTACTGATCAACCATATGGATTCAACAATGGAAATCCCATTGGAATACACACCTACACTTCCTTCTCCGTGGTATATGTCGATGAAATAATAACTTAACCTGAAACTCATGAATTGGGTGATATGTGCCAGCTGGTTAAGGAATCCGTATCTGAACATATCCTTGATCACTCTGACCTGGTTGGAAAAAGTTATTTCCAGTTTGCCAAAAACCCTGATGACATAATACATGCTTATTAACCAGGTTATACAGAATGCCATATACAGAGCGATAAGGTAAGACATGACATCTGTTTTTCCGATCCATCCGAACAGTATCACCAGAGCGACGATTGTAATGAAGGGCTGGCTGATTGAAATAAAATTAGATGTTTTAATTTTTTCTTTCCCGATCAGTAAAGTAGAATTGATGCTTACAAAAGAATTGATTGCAGAAAGAATACAAATATTCAGAATAAACCGGCTTTCTACAATATGAAGTAATTCAAGAATTAGATAGGACAGTATGCTGATGAGAAAACTCCAGACATAGGAGGGAATGAATAGCTTTGAATACGAATAACGGGGAACCAGATATACCAGGGTGCCGCCACCGATGATGTTGGAAAAAACAAGAATAAAAGCGATAGTGGTAATGATCAGCCCTTGCTGTCCTTTTCCTTCAGGTCCGAGGAATCGCGACAAAACAATGGCAATCAGCAGATTGATCACTGCTGCAAGGGTTTTTGTTCCGAATGTGTTTAATATTCTATTGATCAAGAGAGTATGAATTAATTACACTCATGCTTGTTTTGCTTGCTGGTAAACCAGGAATAATCTTTTACCGATTACTTCATTGCTGAAATGTTCTTCCGCATATTGCCTTATCCTGGTTGCTTCATATTGTTTATTATTATCCAGCATTTTTTTAATTCCGCTATATAATTGCTCTTCGTCATTTGGCCTGATCAGGATCCCGAGATTTTTATTAAGGTGTTCTCTGATCCCACCAACATCAGTGGAAATCACGGGTATACCACTGGCATAACTTTCAAGTAAAACTACCGGCAAGTTTTCATAGTTGCTGAACATGACCATAAAATCGGATTGTTTTATCATATCTGCCAATGCCTCATTTTCTTTCAAGCCATGGAAAAATACAAACCTGTCTTTGATGTTAAGTTCTTTTCCGTATCCGGTCAACCATTCAAAATCAATGCCTTCTCCAATCATATCACAACAGAAATCTTGTCGCTCTGCGGATAATTTTTGTATAACCCTGAGTATCCCTGATATATTCTTCTGGTTGTTATCGAAACAGGATATATGAATGATCCTTTTAATGTCTCGTATTTCTTTTGGGGCTGCCGGTTGGAACATTTCCATATTTACTACATTGGGTATAACAACATAGTTTTTATTTCTTAAACCATGCAGGACCATTGCATTTTTCAGGTTCTCGGTCACTGGCATTACAGCCGATGCATGCTTTATCACCCTGCGGGTCAGGGCCTTACGAAAAAGGCCTTTGAATGTATTGACAGATGGCAAATAGCGGGTCCAGTGTTCTGTTATTACATAAGGAATATGATAGAATATCTTGTATAATAATGCGATCAGGCTATGTCTTGTCAAAACGTGAACATGAATAACATCTGGTTTGCTGTACTTTTTTATGATAATCCTGATACCTTTTTGATTATATGAGAAGAATCGGTAAATATTGATTAATTTATCGAGTGGTATGATGCCGGTATTAATATTTTTATAATAGATCCTGATCTCAGGTAGCTTGTTTTTCCATGATTCATCTATGTGGAATTTTTGATCTTTCAGGTTTTCGTCCGGATGCACATACAAAACACTGACATTGCAATATGCTGAAGCAGCAATGCCATGCCTTTCAATGAAGAGTCCGTGCATTGGATCGTATTTGTGGGGATACCAACGGGGGAGGTAAAGGACATGCAGGCGTTCTTTGTTGTTTTCCTTGTGCATCAATAATTTGAATGGGTTTTGATCGGTAAAATTAATAATTAGAACGTATTATCGATTATTTTAATTGTTTTCCGCAGCCTGTCTTTTCCTGATCCTGAGATGACTTCAAAAGGAAGATGCCGTGATACTAGTTCCTTATAGTAAAGATCAAATAAATATTTTCTTTTTCCGGGGTGTTCTCGCAAGGGATCTGGCTCCCAGGGTAAGTCGATATTGCACAGAAGGTATAAATCATATGGATGCTTAATGATTTTTTCAAGGATCCATGGATGACATTTCTGGTATTTCACATCACACCATATCTTGGTAACGATCAATTCAGTATCGCAGAACAGGAATCTCTCAG
>JAUWGC010000090.1 GCA_030606625.1 Bacteroidales bacterium
TATACCTAATTTATAGGATGGTTTTCCTATGTATTAATACGACTTTTCAACAAATGTTCCTTTGCTGCTTATCTGAAATTCTGCTGGTAAAACTTGCAAAAAGTCTTCAAATCACATATCCCGCATTTTGGATTACGGGCAGTACAAATATACCGGCCATGTATAACAAGCCAGTGATGTGCAAGAGAAATCTTTTTTTGAGGTATATATTTTATAAGCTGTTTCTCTGCTGCAAGTGGTGTTCTGGCATTTGTTGTAAGGCCAAGTCTTGCAGAAACCCTGAAAACATGGGTGTCGACAGCAAGGACAGGTTTGTTAAAGACAACTGAAGCAACAACATTTGCTGTTTTCCTGCCAACACCTGGCAATTTTAGAAGTTCACTCACATTGGATGGGACAAGACCTTTAAACTCATTAATCAAAGTTGCTGCCATTCCGATAAGATTCCTGGTTTTATTATTTGGATATGAGCAACTTTTAATTATCTCAAAAACATCTTCATTCCTGGCTTTTGCAAGCGACCGGGCATTAGGAAATCTTTTAAAGAATTCAGGTGTGATTAGATTTACCCGCTTGTCAGTACATTGGGCAGAAAGTATAACAGCTACAAGTAATTGATAGGGATCAGAATATACCAGTTCGGTGCCAGTATCCGGCTGTTTCTCTGAAAAATAATTAATAAATAAACGGAAGCGCTCTCTCTTATTCAAAGTTATTCTATTATCTTCACAAGAGTATAAAAAAGCCCCGAAATATCGGGGCAAACCAATTAATTATTAACCTAATTAAGTATTAAAGTCACTAAACCTGCATTATGAGTTTGAAAAATTGAAACAGCCCTGGAATAATTCAGGATATTTCTAACAGCATACTCGCTGGGTTTTAATTCAGTTTTTTTTCTTTGCCTTATATTCCCGGTAAGCTTCTCTCCTTCAGACAAATACTTATAATCATCAAGGGTAAAGGATTTTTCCATATAAATGGTTTCTGGTTAACTATGTTTATTTACATTGATAACGGTAACCAACCCTTGATTATTACTTATGTTAAAAATTAATTACATAAGGTGTTAAACAGTAAGCACCACGTCTTTTTCCCTGATTAGCTTTCTCAGGTTTATCAATGCATAACGCATTCTTCCCAGCGCCGTATTGATGCTTACATTGGTTTGTTCGGCAATATCCTTAAAACTCATATCTGAATAATGCCGCAGGAATAAAACTTCTTTTTGCTCCGACGGAAGATATTCAATCAAGTCCCTGATATCTTGATGTATTTGTTCAATAACCATCTTATCTTCAATAGAATCATTAGTAAATTTAATGGTATCGAAGATGTCAAATTTTTCATTGTTATTGTCAATTATGGGAATTCTTTTGGATTTTCTGAAATAATCAATAATCAGGTTATGAGCAATACGCATCACCCATTGGATAAATTTACCTTCTTCTTTATATGTACCCGCTTTGAAGGTATTGATAACTTTAATAAAGGTATCCTGAAAAATATCATCAGCCAATTGCTTATCCTTTACAACCATAAGGATGTATGCAAAAACCCTGTTTTTATGTCGGTGGATTAGCTTTTCAAGGCTGGCTTGATTACCTTGCAAATATTCACGTATTAGCTCTCTATCGCTAACTGAAGTGGCTTTCATACGCCCCCTTTTTTATATGTTAATAATTCAAAAAGGGTAAATATTTACTCGATAATCTTTCCTCCTGTGTTTTAGGTTATCTTACGGATAGCGTAAGAATAACGCAATTAATAATACGTTTTTGTATCTAAGACGTTACAAATATAACCAATTATTCATTAAATGCAAATATTTTAAATATTTTTACAACTTTTATACTTATATAAAAGGATGTTATCTAATGAAATTAACGATCTGGATCAAAGAAAATTCATCATAATAAAAGGTGCCAGGGTACATAATCTTAAAAATATCGATGTTGCAATACCAAGAAATAAATTGGTTGTAATTACAGGATTATCCGGATCAGGAAAATCCTCACTCGCATTTGATACTTTATATGCTGATGGTCAGCGAAGATATGTTGAAAGTCTTAGTTCATATGCCCGGCAATTTCTAGGTAGAATGAGCAAACCGGAAGTTGAATATATCAAAGGTGTTTCTCCTGCTATAGCTATCGAACAAAAGGTTAACACCAGAAATCCCAGATCAACAGTTGGAACATCAACCGAAATATACGAATACCTGAAGCTCTTATTTGCCAAGACAGGCAAAACTTATTCACCTGTTTCAGGCAGGCTCGTCAAACGTCATTCCGTAACCGATGTGACAAATTTCATCCTTCAATCAAGTAACGGAACCAAAGTTATTCTTTATGCTCCTGTTAAACTTAAGCCAGACAGGAAATTGGCAGAACAATTGACTATACTTAACCAACAAGGTTTCAGCAGAGTGTTGATAAAAGGAAAAGTATACAGGGTAGATAAAGCACTTGAAATGGCTCATCAATTCATAGATCAAAAAGAATTGTTTATCGTCATTGACAGGCTGGTTATCAGGGATGATGATCCGGAATTAAAATCCAGGATCGCTGATTCGGTTCAGACAGCATTTTATGAAGGTGACAGAACATGTATTGTAGAAAATAATGATGGAAAAAACATCAGAAAAGAAGCATTTTCAAACAGGTTTGAGCTGGATGGCCTCTTATTCGAAGAACCGTCTGTCAACTTTTTCAGCTTCAATAATCCCTATGGAGCCTGCAAAACCTGTGAGGGATTTGGAAATATCATGGGAATTGACGAGGACCTGGTTATTCCCAATAAAAGCCTTTCTATTTATGAAGATGCTATAGCATGCTGGAAAGGAGATAAAATGAGTAAATGGAAGGATAAATTGCTGATGAATGCCTATATGTTTGATTTTCCAATTCACAAACCAATTTATGAGCTGACGGAAGCACAACGAGAATTGCTCCGGACCGGAAATGAATATTTTTCAGGGTTGAATGCATTTTTCAGGAATATGGAAGAACAAACCCATAAAATTCAATACAGGGTAATGCTTTCAAGATACCGGGGGAAAACTGTTTGTCCCGAATGTAAAGGAACCCGGTTGAGAAAAGATACAAATTATGTTAAAGTTGCCGGGAGATCCATTAATGAAATCGTCCGGATGCCTATCACCGGGCTGTTAAGTTTTTTCCACACTATTGATCTGGATCACTATGAAACAAAGATTGCCGAAAGGCTTCTGGTGGAGATCACCAACAGATTACAATTTCTGGAAAACGTCGGCCTGGGTTATCTTACACTCAATCGTTTGTCATCCACCGTATCCGGTGGGGAATCTCAGCGGATCAACCTTGCCACTGCCCTGGGAAGTAGTCTCGTCGGGTCCATGTATATCCTTGACGAACCCAGCATCGGATTACATCCACGTGATACACACCATCTTATAAAAGTACTCAGGCAATTGCGGGATATTGGAAATACAGTGATCATTGTTGAGCATGACAGAAACATTATTGAATCAGCCGATTATGTCATAGATATAGGGCCTATGGCAGGAAATCAAGGCGGGGAAGTAGTTTTTCAGGGCTCTTATGATGATCTGCTCAGGAACAAGGGCAGCCTTACTGCAAAATACATCAACAGGGAACTTAATATTGCTGTCCCGGATAAACGGAGGAAATGGAAAGACTTCATTGAAATCAATGGTGCTCATGAAAACAACCTGAAATACATTAATATAAAGTTTCCGTTGAACATCATGACGGTCATAACCGGAGTCAGTGGATCCGGAAAATCATCGCTTGTAAAAGATATACTATACCCGGCCCTTAAAAAGATACATGGTGGATTTGCAGGAAGGACAGGGAAGCTGAATAAAATAACCGGAGATATTGACCGCATTGGAACAGTGGAATTCATTGATCAGAATCCCATTGGCCGTTCCTCAAGATCAAACCCTGCCACTTACCTGAAAGCGTTCGACGAAATCAGGAACCTGTTCGCCGGGCAACAGATTTCAAAGCTCAGAGGTTACAAACCGGGATATTTTTCATTTAATATTCCAGGTGGCCGCTGTGAAGAATGTGAAGGTGAAGGTGTAGTTAAAATTGAAATGCAGTTCATGGCTGATATCTATCTTAAATGTGAAGCCTGTGATGGAAAACGTTTTAAAAATGAGGTTCTGAACGTACAGTACAAGGGAAAAAATATCAGTGAAGTCCTCAACCTGACAATCAATCAGGCATTTGACCTGTTTGGTTCAGGAAACAGGGTCAGTACCATTGAAAAAAGGATCATTACAAAACTAAAACCACTTAAGGATGTTGGGCTTGGATATCTGAAACTGGGCCAGGCATCAAGTACATTGAGCGGTGGCGAGGCCCAGCGTATCAAGCTTGCTTTTTTTCTTTCAAAAGGCGTAAAGGAGAACCCTACTCTTTTCATCTTTGATGAACCAACAACAGGATTGCATTTTCATGATATCAGTAATTTATTAAATGCTTTTGACGCACTCATTGAAAAGGGACATACAATAATCATCATTGAGCATAATACCGAGGTAATTAAATGTGCTGACTGGGTTATTGATATGGGCCCTGAAGGCGGTGATAAAGGTGGAAAGGTAATATTTCATGGTACACCGGAAGAGCTAATGACCTGTAAAGATTCATATACTGCAAAACACCTGGTGATATAGTAATAATGATAAAACCATACGGTTTACGTCAGGGGTTTTTAAAATGGAATATAATAGAAGCTTTAAAAGAGTTCGGATATAATTATAGTACAGGCATAAAAAAAACATCCCGCAAGAAGATGTTTACCATCAGACTTCCGGAATGTTAAACCCAAATCTTATAAATTACGATCCAGTTACAAACATAAAACAAAGTGAAGCCTGCGTCAATTAGGGAATGTACTATAAATAAATAAAGATCTCCGGTATATTATTACGTATATTCACTTAGGCATTAATCAGTGAAATCTCGTATACTTAAATTTGAATAATGTTGTTTTGAATAGCATAAATAACCAATTCGGCAGTGCTGAATATATTTAATTTCTTCATTAGGTTATGTTTATGTGTTTCCACCGTACGTATGCTGATAAACAGTTTATCTGCAATTTGCTTGTTGCTTAGGCCCTGGCTTAAATATTTAAGCACTTCCAGCTCTCTATCCGATAACGGCATATCTTGCAAGAACTTCTTTTCCTTTTCAGATTTGAGGTAACTGGATATAAATTTTTCTGAAACAATCCCCTTCATAAATTTCTGCCCGGTATTTACCATATGAATTGCCTCAATCAATTCCTCTGTGCTAAAATCCTTTGGAACATATCCATAAGCACCGGCTTCAAATCCTCTTGTGATCAACTCCTCATCAACATGTGAAGTGTAGTAAACAACTTTTGTAGACGGATATTTTTCTGTGATTATTTTGGTTAATTCAATGCCTGATATTTCAGGTAAATTGATATCCATAATAACAACGTCAGGTTTCAGTTCATCCATTTTTTTCCTGGCATCTTCAGATTCCAGGGCATATCCGACAACTTCCAATTCTTCATATGGTTCAAGCAGGGCTTTAATACCCTTGATTACAACTTCGTGGTCTTCAACAATGAGGATTCTTATTTTTTCCATCCTTATAATATTTTGTTTTGTTGCCGGATACCTGTTTGAACAATATCATTTGATCAGTTTCCACCGTATGGAGAACCATACATAAGTGATTTAAAAATAGCATAAATGATCAATTCCGCAGTGCTGTATATATTTAATTTCTTCATCAAGTCATTTTTATGCTTTTCCACTGTATCTATACTAATTAATAGTTTCTCTGCAATCTGATTGTTGCTTAGCCCCTGGCTTAAACATTTAAGTACTTCCAGTTCCCTGCCCGACAATGGCATATCTTCCAGTAACTTCTTTTCCTTTTCAAATTTGAGGTAACTGGATATAAATTTTTCTGAAACAATTCCCTTCATGAATTTCTGCCCGTTAATTGCCAATTGAATTGCCTCAATCAATTCCTCTGGCCTAAAATCCTTTGGAACATATCCATAAGCACCGGCTTCAAAACCTTTTGTAACTAATTCTTCATCCACGTGTGAAGTATAGTAAATAACTTTTGTGGATGAATGTTCTTTCGTAATTATTTTAGTTAATTCAATACCTGATATTCCGGGTAGATTGATATCCATTATAACAATATCAGGTTTCAGTTTTTCCATTTTTTTCCTGGCATCTACAGATTCCAGAGCATACCCGACAACTTCCAATTCTTCATATGGCTCAAGCAAGGCTTTAATACCCTTGATCACAATTTCGTGGTCTTCAACAATGAGGATTTTTATTATTTTCATCCTTAAATAATTTTTTATATCGCTGGATACCTGCTTGAATAAGATCATTCGGGCAGATCCTTCTAATATGAAGAACCATATAACTGCTCTTAAATTATTACATTAATCAATTAAAATCTGATGAAATCAATAATAAGAAATTCACAAATTATAATCATTTAATATAATGATACTTACAGGTATCAAATTTTGTTACGTAAAGATAAGGAAATTTCTTATATATATTTATCTAATTTATATAAAATAATGGTAAACTTAATTATTCTAAACGATTCACAAGGCTGTACTATAGGCACCATCAGGTGATAAATTAAAGATCATTATTCAGGATAAAAGGTTATATTGAATTTCTTTGGGCCTTATTTATTATCTTTGTTAAAGCATATCCGAATCACTTAATTAACACAAAATGGAAAAACTGAATATATCAATACTACTTGTTGAAGATGATCATCTTTCATTAGCCATGTATGGCAAGTTTTTATCATCGATCACAGATCAATTGTATACAGCAGAGAATGGCAAGGAAGGAATAGAAAAATATATGATTTATAAGCCCGATATCATTGTGAGTGATATTAAAATGCCTGTAATGGACGGGCTTGAAATGATCCGTGAGATAAGAAAAGGAGATGATACGGTTAAAATAATACTTGTATCAGGACATCAGGAAACTGATTATTTCATGAAATCCATTGAGATGGGTGTGGAAGGATACTTGCTTAAACCTATTAATCTGAAACAATTCAGAAAGCTAATAACAGATCTTACAAATACAATTCATCTTAACCGTAAAATCAAGGAAACTGAGAAAAGATTCAGGGATTTGGCTGAACTATTGCCTGAAATTGTTTTTGAAGCTGACCTTTCAGGAAAACTAACCTTCGTAAATAAAAGAGCCCTCGAAATTTTGGGTTGTACAAAATCTGAATATGAAGAAGACCTGAACATTTTTGATTTATTACTTCCTCCTGTGGAAATGGGAGATAGATTCCCGGAAATAAAAAATCTGCTATCCAATCAATACATTGACAAAGGATTAGAAGTTAAAGTTAAGATAAAAGATGGCAACAGCTTTCCGGCACTTATATATACGTCTTTAATAATGAAAGATAATATACCGGTTGGTATCAGGGGTGTCATAGTTAATATCACTACAAGAAAAGAAAATGAGAATGAATTAAAACGAAATCAGGAAACCATAGAGAAAATATTACAATCATCTCCTGATCCAATTATAGTGACCAATTTAAATTATAAAATAATAGAGCATAACCAGGCTGCTGTTACTTTTTTCAATAATGCTTTTGACGGAAACCTCATGGAAAAAGATTTCTTTGATATCATTTCGAGCGAACAAATTGAACAAGCTAAGAATGACCATGAACTTGTTCTAAAAAAAGGATATCTTAAAAACCTGGAATATAAATTATTAGATAAAAAAGGGGGTGAAATCTACACTGAGATATCAATAAGTATTATTAAAGACAAGGAAGGAAAACCTGATCTCTTTGTCAGTATTATAAAAGACATTACTGAACGTAAACGAATGATCAATGAACTTCAATCATTGAACCTTGAGCTGGAAAGTAAGGTGCAGGAAAGAACCAAACTATTGACAAGTGAAATTGAAGAAAGGAAACAAGCGGAGATTGCATTGAAAGAAAGTGAGGAAAAACATAGTGCATTATCAAAAGCTGCATTCGAAGCTATAATCATTTTAGAAAATAATGCCTGCATTGAGTCTAATCAGGCAGCTGTAAACATGTTTAAGTATAATCATGATGAATTAGCAGGAGTAAATATCATTCAGCTAATTTCAAAGGAATCTCAACCACTTCTTAATAAATACCTGAAATCTGAAGGAGAAGAACCCCTTGAAGTTATGGCCATTAATAAAAATGGTGTAAAATTTCCCGCTGAGCTACAATGGAAAAAATACAGTTACAGGGGCAAGGAAGTCAGGGTTACAGCCATTCGTGATATCAGTCTCCGGAAACATACGGAAGAACTTCTGAAGCAACGGATCAAATTCATTGAACTGATCATTAATACGTCATCAGAATTCATCCGCCTTGACATTACACAGATTGACCAGGGAATTCAAAAAGCTCTAATGGATGTAAGTAAGTTTACAGGAGTTGACCGGGGTTATGTATACCTGCTAGTACCAGATGGAACACAACTGGAACTAACACACGAATGGTCAGAAAAATCGGTTCAGTCACGTGAAAAAACCACAAAGCTAATTCATGTCTCAGAATATGAGTTATTATACAGATCCCTAGCCAACGGAGACATTATTAAGATAAATCCTGATAATATTCATAGTGCGGCTGTTAATGAAATTCTTACTAATAAATTTAAAACACTTGAAATCAAATCAATGATTAACCTACCGATGTTCATTGGTAAAAAATTCATCGGATTCTATGGTTTTGATTCGACAAGCCATATTGCAGAATGGTCGGATAACAAAATTGATGCATATGAAATTACCGGACAGATCATCGCCAATACAATCCAGAGAAAAAGATATGATGAAGAATTGATCAAGGCTAAAGAAAAGGCTGAAGAATCCGATAAATCAAAATCGGTTTTTCTTGCAAACATCTCACATGAGATACAGACACCTATCAGAGCCATTATAAGTTTTTCCCATTTACTCCAATCACCTGAATTAAGCGATAAAAGAAAGCAGGAATTTATCAGCATTATTAACAGCAACAGCCAGGCATTGCTAAATCTTACAAACGACATTTTGGAATTTACAAGACTCCAGTCTAATATTATTAATCTTTATAAGATAGATTTTGACCTTAATCTGTTCCTGAAGGAATTAAACACAGTATTTAATTCATTAAAAGAAAAAAGAGGCAAGGATTCCATAAAATTAAAATTAGATATTCCTGATAATAATAAACCATTAATAATATACTCCGATCCATCCAGGCTGAAGCAAATATTTTCAAATCTCATCGGAAATGCTTTTAAATTCACAATTAAGGGTTTTGTGGAGTATGGTTACGAAATATTAGAAGATAATACAATTCTATTTCATGTAACTGATACCGGATTGGGAATATCAAAAAAATACCAAAAGCTAATATTCGACCGGTTTATCCAGGAACCCAAACCCCTGAATATTAAAAAAGAAGGTACTGGCCTGGGTTTGGCAATCACCCAAAGTCTGATTAATAAGCTTGGAGGTAAGATCTGGATAGATTCCGATCTGGGCAAGGGTTCAACCTTTTTCTTTGACATTCCCAACATCATTGTTACGGATACTGATCAAGGTAAACATAAAAAGTATTTATGGCAGGATAAGCAGGTGTTGATCGTTGAAAAATACATTCGTAATTACATTCGGCTTGAAGAGATCTTAAAAAAACACACTAAATTGATGTATGTGACAGATGGAATACAGGCTCTTGAAATGT
>JAUWGC010000156.1 GCA_030606625.1 Bacteroidales bacterium
TGGGAGATCATTCTTGATTACAAGAAGCAAACTACAGATAACGGGTATTTTCAACGTAAACGAAATGAACAGAACATACAACTGATGTTCAATACAATCAATGAAACACTAAAGGAGAAATTTTATGCTGATAAAGAAATCGGCCAAATGCTTCACTCTATTAAAAGTAAGGTTTTAAATAATCATATAAGCTCAGATAGTGCTGCACAAAAGCTGATAGATGCCTATTTAAAAAATCATGATTAAATAATTTGTCCAACTATAGGCTGATCGTAAATCCATTAATCATATATCTTCCTATTCTATATTCTTATCAGTCTTCTTTTCACGTTTGGGAAATAAAAGTGATGCCATAACGCTTAATCCGAGGATTATACAAATAATAATTAATGACTTTATTGTTGAAATCTCTATATGTATAAAGGGCAATAACATTTTAACACCAACAAATCCCAGTAGGAAAGCTAATCCAAGTTTTAAATAAAAGAAGTGGTTGATGATATTACTGAGCAGGAAAAATAATGACCGTAATCCTATGATCGCAAAAATATTCGAAAAGAAAACAATGTATGGATCTTTGGTTACTGAAAAAATCGCAGGAACAGAATCAACAGCAAAGATCACATCAGAAAATTCAATAACCAGGAGTACAATGAACAATGGGGTAAGAAAGATAATTCCATCTTTCCTGATGAAGAATTTTTGCCTTACATAACTTGGATAAACCTGGAAGAACCTTGAAGTAAATTTTACTACAGGGTGATGTTTGGGATCAATTTTCTTCTTCTTACCTTTAATGAATTTCATAAACATTATAAAGGCAGTATAAATAAGAAAACCACCAAATATATATAGGATCCAGGAAAACTTCTGTATCAGGACAGCGCTAAGGAAAATAAAAATGAACCTCATGACTATTGCACCAAGAATACCCCAGAGCAGGACTTTTTTGTAATACCGCTGGTCAACGCCAAAAGAAAGAAATATCAATATCATTACAAACACATTGTCGACCGACAAAGAATATTCAATAATATAACCCGTAAGGTATTCCAGTGCAAGATTATTATTATATATCCGGAGTGCATCATTGAAATCCAAACCAATTATTTCAATAGGATGCTGGTATATTTCGATTTGAGTTTGAATATTTTCAATGGTATTAACACCATGTATCCAGTTCCCGTTAAACCTTATAAAAAAGTAAAATGATATGGCCAGGCTAACCCATATCATTGTCCACACTACTGATTGTCTGAAAGTTATAGTGTGACGCTTTTTACTGAATAATCCAAGGTCAATAAAAAGTATTACCAGAACGAACAAAATAAATGAAGAAAAAAATATTATTTCCGAATAAACCATCGAAGATTTCCTGCTTGTGAATTAAAGCCAAATTTAACCAAAGATTCTGAAAAATAATGAATCTTTATGATCAGTATTTATGCTATAACCTTAGTACAAGATAATTTTCTTATATTTGGTATCCGTTTTTCCAAAATCAGCTACTATGAATGACATAGCTTCCATGAACCCAAATCCGCTGGTACAACACCTGAACAAATCTCCGCAGGATTTCACAAAAGATGATTTGATCAAGTATTGTGAAGATTACAACATTGAGATGATCAATTTCAGGTATGTCGGTTGGGATGGCAGGCTGAAAACACTGAATTTCATTATTAACAGCAAGAAACACCTGGATGAGCTTCTTTCAAGTGGTGAAAGGGTGGATGGTTCCAGTTTGTTTTCATTCATAGATGCAGATTCAAGTGACCTTTACGTGATCCCGAAATACAAAACAGCATTTCTCAATCCATTTAATGAAATTCCGACCCTGGATATTCTTTGTTCTTATTTTGATAAGAATGGAAATCCTCTTGGAAGCGCACCCGAGAATATCCTCCGCAAGGCCCACAGATCATTGAAAGAAGTGTCAGGTTTGACTTTTGAGGCAATGGGAGAGTTGGAATATTATGTAATTTCTGATAAAGAACCGTTTTTCAAGGCCGATGACCAAAAAGGTTATCATGAATCCACTCCCTTTACAAAATGGGAACACTTACGCAGGGAAGCTATGCATAAAATAGCCCAATCGGGAGGTTTGATTAAATATGGCCATTCCGAAGTTGGCAACTTCATCCTTGAAAATCTGGAATATGAGCAGAATGAAATTGAATTTCTGCCAACCAACCCTGAAGATGCAGCCGACCAGTTACTTATTGCTAAATGGATTCTGAGAACCCTCGCTTGCAAATATGGTGTCACCATTTCATTTGCACCAAAGATCACTGTTGGCAAAGCAGGCAGCGGATTGCATATTCATACCCGCCTGATGAAGAATGGGAAAAACATGATTATAAAAAATGGGAAACTCAGTGATATTGCAAAAAGGGCTATTGCCGGATACCTGACTTTAGCTCCATCACTTACAGCTTTTGGTAATTTAAATCCCACTTCTTACTTCAGGCTTGTTCCTCACCAGGAAGCACCAACCATCATTTGCTGGGGTGACAGGAACAGATCGGTGCTTGTGAGAGTGCCTCTGGGCTGGTCTAATACAAAAGATATGATCAGTCAGGCCAATCCAAATGAACCACCATATAATGGCAATCTTTCAGAAAAGCAAACGGTGGAATTCCGTTGCCCCGACGGATCAGCAGATATTCACCTGTTATTGGCCGGTTTAATCATTGCTGCCAGACATGGCTTTGAAATGGAAAATGCACTGGGATTCGCGGAAAAAACCTATGTTGACATTAATGTTTTCAATGACGAAAACAAAGATAAAGCCACTGAACTTAGCAAACTGCCAACTTCCTGTTATGAATCAGCCTCTTGCCTCGAAAAACAGAAGGATATATTCCTCAAATACGGGGTGTTTTCCGAAGGCATGCTGAATTGGATCATTCAATATCTCAGGAATTTCAATGACAAAACCTTACGGGAAAGAATTGGTCATAATGATGAAGAAATTTTAAAGTTTGTGAACAGATTCTTCCACTGTGGTTGATATTAGTATCATAGAAAATGAAGCGGGTTTTTTTTATTTTATATTTCAATATCAACACCTATGCCTGCTGCTAAAGCTTTATCATAAATAAGTTTTGCTGTTGCCACATCTTGAATTGCCAAACCATTAGACTTAAAAACAGTTATCTCATTATCATCAGTTCTTCCCTCTTTTTTTCCGGTTATTATCTCTCCTAATTCTGCATAAAAATGCGATTCGGAAATCTCTCCGGAATTAACGGGAATAATAATATCACCAGCTTCTTTGAAACATGCTTCATATGAATCACCAATAAATTTTGAACGTTTTACTATTTCAGTATCCAATTCACGGGCATTTGGAGTATGGCTGCCAATACCATTAATATGTGTGCCTTCTTTAACCAAACTTCCATTAAATATCGGAGTAGCTGATGATGTAGCCGTACAAATAATATCTGCCTGTAAAACATCATCAGGAGTATTAGCTTTATCTATCTCAATATTTAATTTTTCACTCATCTCTGAAATAAATTTATTTGTTGCCTCATCAGATATATCATATACAATTGCTTTTGAAATATCTCTTGCTTCAGTAACAGCCCACAACTGCATTCTTGCCTGAACACCCGATCCAAAAATTCCGGCAATTTGATTACTGTCTTTTCTTGCCAAATATTTGGTAGCTACCCCACTTGCTGCACCGGTTCTCACAGCAGTAAGATATCCACCATCCATAATGCAGATTACATCACCGGTAGCAGGATCTTGTAAAAGAACTTTACCAATGGTAGTTGGCATATTATATTTTGCCGGATTATTTTTATATATCGTAACCACTTTACATGCCAATGCTCCCATATTTTTCAAATAAGCAGGCATATATAAAGATAATCCATCCGGTGGACTTATGTTAATTCTTAATGGTAACACTGCTGTCCCATTTGCAAGTTCACCGAATGCATTTTCAACTACATTCATACAATCATTCATTTCTAAAACCGACATAACATCGGTTCTGTTAAGTATTAGTGTCATAATAACCTCCTTTTAATTAAAATTATTAATTATCTTTTTTAATAT
>JAUWGC010000060.1 GCA_030606625.1 Bacteroidales bacterium
AGTAACTTTAAAAATGTTAAAGGCGTTGTTACTTCAACCGATATATCCTATACTATTACAGAAGGTGCAATGAACAAATTAGCCATAGCAAAGAAGGTGCCTTTCTATGAGCCTGCTAATTTTGAGTTTCGGATCTTATCTTATATTAATAACGAAACTAATTATTCCAATGCTTATTCTGATGTCATCACTTTATCCATTACCCCTTATGAGGAAGAAATTGGTTATCCGAAACTATATGTTCCCGGCGATTACCAGGGGTGGGATCCTGCTACGGCACCGAATATTTATGACTTTAATGGTGATGATGTCTATACAGGTTATATCTATTTTCCTGAAGGCGGAACCTATGAATTTAAATTTACTTCCGATCCTGACTGGACTCATACCAATTATGGTTATGGTGGCGAAGGTGTGTTGGATACCGATCCGGGTGCCGGCAACCTGACAGTCCCGGATTATGGTGGTTACTGGGTTGAAGTCGATATAGCCAATCTTACATGGACCTATGAAGCCCAAAATTGGGGGGTAATTGGCCAATGGCTTGAATGGGCTGAAGATATCGATATGATATGGGATGCTGATAACCAGTACCTGCACGTTACCGTCGAGAATATTCCTGCTGCAGAAGATCAAAGGTTTAAATACAGGGCCAACGATGCATGGGACATCAACCTTGGCGCTACAGATCCCCCTGACGGAGTCTCGCTTGTATCATTTGGTGCTGATATTCCGATTCCTGATGGAGGCAATTTAACCTTCATCCTGAGGTTTACAACTGATCCCCCTACATATGAGGTGATTGAAAATTAATCAGGAAAGATTCATAATATTAACATTTTATATGTAAATTTGTATTTAATAAGATATTAAAATAGTATTTCAATACCATCATTCTTTAACGTTCTTTTACTATCTTTGCTCTAAGATATAATATGCATAAATATTATAGAATAAAAACCTCAAATTAGTATTAATTAAAAAATAAATGTTATGAAAAGATTATTACTTTTAGTGTCTGTTGTTCTCTTTGTAGTTACAAGCGCAATGGCGCAGTTCAATGTTACCTTTAACGTTGATATTTCCGGCATTCAAGGATTTAATCCTGATACTACCGACCTATACATGGCTGGTGATTTCCTGGGATGGGAACAACCCGGAACAGATTCTGCTTACATGATGACCGTTGACCCAATCGACCCCAATATTTATACTTTAGTTTGGGAATTCCCTGATGGTGAAACTGTTGCTCTGTTCAAGTATTTTCTTATTTACAACGGTGAACCCAGCTGGGCTAACGGTGAATGGGAAGGAGATCCGAACCGCGTCGCTGTTTTTATTGGAGAAACTACACTTGATCAGGTCTGGGCTGACAAGCCATCAACAGTTACATTTAACGTTGATATGACCAATGCCACTGAATTTAATCCGGAAACCGATGATGTTTACATTGCAGGTGACCTGGCAAATGGCTGGGCTCAACCGGGAACCGTTGCCTATTACATGATGCAACCTGTCGTTGGTAAAGAAGTGATTTATACCATCAACTTATTATTGTATCATAGTGATTACATGTACAAGTATTTCCGTGTTATCGACGGCGTGCCAAGCTGGGATTATGGCGAATGGACAGGAGATCCGAACCGCACATTAACTGTTGACACGACAATGATTGTTGATGATGTATGGGCGGTAATAAATCCCGGCATCAATGAGTTTTCTGCCGATATGATTGAATCTCTGTATCCCAATCCATGTCAGTCATTTATCAATATTGTATTCCCGGAAAAGATGAATGATATCGATAAGATTGAGGTATACAACAGCCTTGGCGAAGTGGTTCATTTTGTTGATGGTTTTTCCTTACAAAAAGAGGTTAAGATCTATACTGGTAACCTGAACAACGGTATATACTTTATATCCATACATGGCAAAAGAGGTGTTCAGACAGCAAAATTTATTAAAGAATAATAAATTGTTCTTTTAGTTTAAAAACCCGGCCATCCATGGCCGGGTTTTTTTGCATGATTATTGATGGTGCTATAAATAGTTCTTTTGTAAATCAACCAATCATTCTCAATAAAGTTAAAATGAAAACAGCGAACGGATTTAAAACATTAATAATCATTCTTGCAATGCTGATTTCAATTCCGGGGATAGCACAATTAATTACAACCGATCCACCTTTTCCAACCACCATGGACCTGGTATTGATCATCTTTGATGCAACAGAAGGAAGCGGCGGCCTTGCAGGATATACCGGAGATGTTTATGCACATACTGGTGTAATCACTAGTGAAAGTTCTACAGGGAGTGACTGGCGATACGTACAAACATCATGGGGACAAAATACACCGGAAACCAAAATGGAAAGAATAGGGGATGACCTGTACACTCTTGAGATATCACCGGATGTTCGTGAATATTACGGCGTCCCGTTCAATGAAGAGATTTATCAAATGGCTTTTGTTTTCCGGAGTGATTTCCCGGTCCAGGGTTCTTACCTGGAGGGTAAAACGGCTACAGGAGGAGATATTTTCGTAGACGTTTTTGAAGCAGGACTGACAGTTGCTTTCTTTAAACCTGATTATAAACCGGTGATTATTACGCCGGGAGATACTATTGAAGTTGAAATAAAGGCTAATAACTCAGATTCGCTTTCCCTTTATGTTGACAATGAACTTATCAAAACAGTTGAAGGGGAATTACTCACCGATACTCTGACAGGGAATATTTATGGAAAACACTGGGTCAGGGCAGAGGCAAAAAATGATACAAGCATGATTGCCGATTCATTTTATTACTATGTGAGAAAACCGGTAGAAATCAGTGTATTGCCTGAAGGTATCCGTGATGGAATCAATTATATTGATGAAAACACCGTAATATTATCCTTGTTCGCACCATATAAGGATTATATATATGTTATCGGAGATTTCAATGACTGGATGGTTGATTCCGGTTACTATATGAAGTTAACACCCGACAGCAACAGGTACTGGTTGCAAATTGATGATCTTGTTCCCAGTAAGGAATATATCTTCCAATACTTTATCGACGGTTATATCAGGGTGGGAGATTCATATGCGGATAAGACCAGTGATCCGGATCATGATAAATATATTAGTAATGAAACCTATCCAAACCTTATTGAATATCCGGAAGGAAAAACCACCGCAGTTGCAACCGTACTTCAAACCAACCAGGAAGAGTACCAGTGGCAGATAAATAACTTTGAACCTCCGGAGATAACAGACCTTGTCATTTATGAGCTTCTTATCAGGGATTTCACTACACAACACACTTACCAGGCACTGACAGACACCTTGGGATATCTTGAGCGCCTGGGTGTAAATGCCATAGAACTTATGCCTGTTAATGAATTCGAGGGTAATATAAGCTGGGGATATAATCCTTCATATTATTTTGCTCCTGATAAATATTATGGCCCAAAAAACATGCTTAAGCAATTCATTGACGAGTGCCATAGCAGGGGCATAGCAGTAATAATTGATATAGTTCTCAACCATGCTTATGATCAATGTCCTATGGTGCAAATGTATTTTAACGGCTCTAAACCAACACCGGAAAATCCATGGTTTAATGTGAATAGTAATTTTACAAATCCGGACGCACATTGGGGCAATGATTTCAACCACGAGAGCATTTATACGCAACAATTAACAGACAGCATTAACAGCTATTGGATGAGTGAATATCATGTGAATGGATTCAGGTTTGACTTTACAAAAGGATTCGGCAATAATATAAAAGGCCCTGATGATCCATGGGGCAGTAATTACGATGCAGACCGTATTGCCCTCCTGAAGCGAATGGCCGATGAGATATGGGAAAGGAATCCCGAAGCAATTGTGATTATCGAGCACCTTTCAGAAAATTCAGAAGAAAAAGAATTAGCTAATTATGGCATGTTGTTATGGGGTAATATGAATCATAATTATGCCGAGGCATCTATGAGTTACCATACAGGTGGTAAATCGGATTTCTCATGGATATCCTATCAGAAACGCGGATGGAATGATCCGCATGTGGTGGGATATATGGAAAGTCACGATGAGGAAAGGATAATGTATAAAAATGTGACCTGGGGAAATTCAGGCGGAACATACAATATCAAGGATACAACAACTGCCCTGAGAAGAATAGAACTGATTTCCACATTCTTCTATACTATACCCGGGCCTAAAATGATCTGGCAGTTCGGTGAGATAGGCTATGATTATTCAATTGATTTTAATGGAAGGTTAGGCCCTAAACCCGTCCGGTGGGATTATCTTCAGGATTGGAGAAGAAGCTATTTGTACAGAGTTGTATCATCCCTGATTGGCTTAAGAACAAATTATGATGTCTTTGAAACAAACAACTTTGAATTGCATGTCAGTGGTATTACCAAGCAGATTATACTTCGCCACAATACCATGGATATTGTGATTGTCGGTAACTTTGATATTTCCGAAGGAGAGATCATACCATTGTTCACACATACCGGATCATGGTATGATTATTTCACGGGAGAAGAGATATCTGTAAGCAATCTCAATACGGAAATGCAACTTGATCCGGGAGAATATCACATATTTTCAGATATTCAATTGCCGACACCTGATATAGGTACGACTATTGAACTCCCGGTAATTATAAATAATCAGGAAGCATCATTCATGGTTTTTCCAAATCCGGTTCGTGATGTTATAAATATCAGGCTGGAGTTATCCGGGGATTCGGATATTTCATTAAGTGTTTATAATTGTTACGGGCAAAAGCTTATAAATATTTATAATGGCCACATGAAGATGGGAATTCATAATTTCTCATGGAGTAAAAGTGAAAAAAATGGAAATATTTTGAAACCTGGTTTATATTTCTGTGTTTTGAGGACAGAAAACAGGACAGAATCACAAAAATTTCTGGTTTACTAGCTCTGTATTTCCTATGTTAACGGAAGTTATATTCCTGATGAGCCGCTTTCAACCTTTGATGGTTTGCCCATTAATGGTGATTGGATACTAAGCATATATGATGATGGACCAAACGACCAGGGCGCATTAACAGATTGGTGTCTTGTTATGCAGTACTCAGAAGAAATAATCGGTATGGATGAAATAGTTGTCGGTGATTGTAAATTATACCAAAATTACCCTAATCCTTTTAACAATCACACTTCCATTAAATTTGATCTTCCAGAACAAATGGAAGTCAAGTTAACTGTGTATGACTTTGTTGGCAGAGAAATAATTACTTTAGCTGACCGGAAATTTGCCGCTGGCGTTCATGAGATCAATTGGTTTCCGAATGATCTGTCATCGGGGAAATATTTTTATCGCTTTTTTACCAATTCTCACGTGGACGTTAAATCCATGATAGTTATACAATAACAAGTTTTAGTATACCGGTATTATAAGTATGGCTGATGAATCAACCTGTGCCAGTGTAAGATTTGAAACCTATGATGGTCAGATAAAAATCAATCAATGAAGCCAGATAATTATTGAATGATCAATTTCCCCTGGGTTTTTTGCTGGCCGCTAATTATCTGATAGAAGAAGATCCCTGTTCCGATCTCATTGCTGTTGATAATAAGCTTTTCTTTTCCCTTGTATGCTTTTACCAATTTACCGGAGCTGTTATAAAACCTGATTATAAAAGTGTGGCTTGACAGATGGTCAGTGACTATAACGCTCTCTGTTGCAGGATTTGGAGCAATTGATATATGTAGTGATATATCTGAAACATCATCAACACTCAGGTTGTCACAAGTAAATGGAATCAGGCGGTTCCAGTTCCCATAATTCTGGTAGGTTTGATCCCTGACAACGAAGTAATATGAGGTTATTCCATCAGTTACCAGAGGACCTATAGTTACAGGAAGGTCAGAATATTCAAATGATCCGTAATTTTCACCATTTCCCAATATTCCAAACCCCTCATTACCAATATTTTCACAATTAAAATTGATTTTAAGGTAATAATTACAGTTTTCACATGAACTAACTTGTGTAGACAGGTTATTAAACTGTGGAACAGTATTGCAGTCAACAAAACCCAACTCAGACCAGCCACTACAATCTTCATACTGGTTATCGGTCACAAGGAATTCATAGAATGTTATACCATCCCCTGCCAGCGGGCCTATTTCAATTGGAAGGTCTCCGTATTCAAAATTCCCGTAATTATTACCATTGCCGTCGACCCTGAAGCCCATATCACCAACATTTTCGTATAGGAATCCAAGAAGTACCATGAAATATCCATTATCATCACAAGGCAGGGCCATGGTTTCAACATTCCATATCGCACAGTCTCCACCGTAACAATCTATCGTGCTAATTTCTGCCCAGTCATTGCAATCCTCATAAACCAGGTCGGTAACAACGAATTCATAATATGTAACACCATCTCCTAAAAACGGGCCAATGTTTTCAATTGGCAGATCCTCATATTCATAATTCCCAAAAAGCTCTCCGTTCACTTCAACCTTGAATCCTTCCCATCCTACGTTTTCATATTCAAAGTCTAAATAAACATAAAACACACTATCTTCACAGGGATGGTCATCAATGATCAGATCCCAGATCTGGCAATCTTCCATTAAGATAGAAACGTCAGATAATACTTGATAATGGAAAAGTAAGAATACTGAGATAAAAATCAATTTCAATCCTTTCATAGCTACAGGTTTTCGGAGGTTTAAAAACTATTAATCTACTGGTAAATATAATAAGAAATCTGGTGATATACAACTAATATTTTACTTGTTATTGATTTTGACAACATTATTTCCTATCTTTACAAGTATGAATCAATTACTTGATATTCAGGAAATCTTTTTTCAGAAGATCAAAGAAAAACTCCCTTCCAATGTTTCATTTGTTCATGAAGTTTCGGAATTACTGGAAATCAGTTATGATAGCACCTATCGCAGGATAAGGGGAGAAAAAACAATCAGCCTGGAGGAACTCTTTAAACTCAGTAATCATTTTGGAGTTTCTGTTGATTCACTTTTTAATGTCAAAAGCGGAAATGTCGTATTCGAAAGCCGGGCTATTGATCCTGAAACTTTTAGTATTAAAGATTGGTTGAAAAATATCCGTTCTGACATCAATAAAATACTAAGTGCAAAGGAAAAAACCATTATTTATGCTGCAAAAGACCCGCCTGTTTTTCATTATTTCCAGTTCCCTGAGATCGCAGCCTTTAAAATGTTTTTCTGGGGGAAAACTTTATTCCAGTTCCCTGAATATAAGGAAAAAAAATTCGCCCTGGAGGAATATGATCAGGAAATACAAAAAATCGGACAACAGATTCTTATCGCTTCAACTAAGATACCAACTATTGAAATATGGAATGAAGACACATTTAATATAATTTTAAGGCAAATTGAATATTATTGGGTATCAGGTTTATTTAAACATCATAATGATATATGGATTCTTTGCGATAAACTTGAAAAATGGATCCGGCATACACAGTTACAAGCAGAGCATGGATTTAAATTTATATACGGACAGGAACCACATGGAATTGAGAATTCTTTTCAATTATATGAAAACGAAATTGTTCTGAATGATAACACCATTTTTGTTCAAATGGATGGTAATATATTCACTTATATTACGTGGAATGTTATAAGTCTGTTGATCACCACGGATCCATGTTTTGGAGAAAAAATAGAGCATTATTTGCGCGGACTTATTAAGAAGTCAATACTTATCAGTTCATCAGCAGCCAAAGAACGCAGCCGGTTTTTTAACAGATTAATAAATCAGATTAATTTGTTAAAAGAAAAAATAGAAAGAAGCATGCCATAACATGGTGTTTTATTATACCCGTCGGTCAATCATCGTGAATAGCTTGCTTATTATTATTATGTGTTGTTCTTTTTGTTACTCATTGGAGATGGATGCGGAAACAACCCAAAGTAATATCTTGAATATCAGACAGGAATCATCATGATAACGCAAAATATTGTTAAAGAGAATGAACGCCGCCAGGTAACTATAATGTTTGCAGATATCTCCGGTTTTACGGCCATGTCAGAGAAAATGGACCCGGAGGATATGACTTTAATAATGAACGATTGTTTTGAAATGATGGGTTCGGTTGTTAAACGTTATGGTGGAACCATTGACAAATTTATTGGAGATTGTATGATGGTTATCTTTGGTGTTCCTGCTGCCGTTGAAGATGCTCCCCAAAAAGCAGTAAATACAGCGATTGAAATTCGTAATGCCTTTAATAAATGGAACCGGGAGAAAAACCTTAGTATTCCTCTTGATATTCATATCGGAATAAATACAGGTACAGTCCTTGCCGGAACAATAGGTACTGAAGAGAAAAAAGAATATACCGTAATGGGTGATGCAGTAAATCTTGCATCCAGGCTGAAGGATGTATCAGAAAAGGGACAGATCTATGTGGGTCCCCTAACATACAGGCATACTGAAAATGATTTTGATTATAAACAGTTAGAGCCAATTTTATTGAAAGGTAAGAAAAAACCTGTTCCGCTTTATGAATTATTATCAACTAAGGCGAGATTGGAAAGGACCCGGTCTGGTTTTGAACGAAAAATATACTCCGAGATGATAGGCAGGGATAAAGAACTGGATAAATTAAAATTACATATACTTAAAGCAATAAATGGGGAAGGTTCAATAGTCAATATAGTTGGAGAAACCGGGATTGGTAAATCCAGATTAATTGCTGAATTAAAAAAAGGGAATGCTATTAAAAAAGTCATTTATCTCGAAGGAAGGGCATTATCTATAGGTAAAAACTTAAACTTTCATCCCATTATTGATATTTTAAGGCACTGGGCAAAAATAACAGAGGCAGATACAACATTAAAATCGATAAATAAGCTTGAAAACGCTATCAGAAGTATTGATCCCAAAGATACAGGGGAAATTCTGCCGTTTATTGCCACGCTGATGGGAATATCACTTAAAGGGAAATATGCGAAGCGTATTGAGGGAATCGAAGGTGAAGCATTAGAGAAACTCATCCTAAAAAGCCTGCGACAGCTTATTGTTAAAGCAACTGAATATGATCCGATAGTTTTAGTAATCGATGATCTTCACTGGGCTGACCTGACTTCCATTGAATTCCTCGAATCCCTTTACCGGTTAGCAGAAAATAATAGAATACTTTTTATCAATGTATTACGTCCTAATTATGAGGATACAGGTGAAAGGATATTAAAGACAATAAGAGAAAGATGCAAGGAATATCATTCGGAGATTTACTTAGAACCTTTAGATGAAAATCAATGTGAAGTCCTTATTAACAATCTGTTGAAAATAAAGAGCCTTCCGGTTCATATCAGAAACCTCATTACAAAAAGGGTAGAAGGGAACCCTTTATTTATTGAAGAAGTAGTCCGGTCATTTATTGATGATGGCATTGTAAAGAATAAGGATGGGAAATTTGAAGTTACAGATAAAATTGAAATGGTTATCATTCCTGATACGATCCAGGATGTATTGATGTCAAGAATTGATAAGCTTAATGAACAGACAAGGTCGTTACTCAAGATAGCATCAGTTATTGGAAGAAATTTTTTCTATAGGATTTTGGTTGAAGTGGCAAAAACAACAGAGAAAATTGATGAGAAGCTGGAATACTTAAAAGAAATCCAACTCATAAGACAAAGAAGCTCGGTAATTGAACTTGAATATTTATTCAAGCATGCACTGGCTCAGGAGGTAACCTATGAATCTATATTATTTAAAACAAGAAAAGAACTACACTTACAAACAGCCAATGCCATTGGATCTGTATTTTCTGAAAGATTACATGAATTTTATGGCATGCTTGCCTTACATTACAGCAAGGGAGAAGACCTTGAAAAAGCCGAAGAGTACCTGATTAAAGCAGGTGAGGAAGCGTTAAAGGCTGCCGCTTCCAGCGAAGCAATAAATTACTTTCAGGAAGCTTTAAATCTTTACCTTAAAAAGCATGAGGGTTCCGGTAATCCTGACACAATAGCGAATCTGGAAAAAAACATTGCAAACGCATTTTTTAATAAGGGATTTTATGTTGAAGCTGTTGAACATTTCGATAAGGTATTACAACTATTGGGAGAAAAAGAGCCAAAAAATAAGATTATTTTCTTTTTAAATCTTATTATCAACTTTTTAATCCTTATGAAAAACCTTTATTTTCCCTCAAAAAGGGCCAAAAGAATCCCTGATAAAAGAGAAAATGAAATTATCAACATAGTAGCAAAAAAAGCCTATGCTTTATCGCAGCTGGATATAAAAAAAATGTTTTTAGAATTCATAAAAGGGGTAAGAAGGTTTTTTAGACTTGACATATCAAAGATTGAAAACGGGATTTCTATGCTCATTTTGCAAAGCGGTGCTTTTTCCCTGGGAGGAATTTCTTTTAAAATAAGTGGTAAGATATTAGATTATGCGAAGAATTATATTAATCCGGATGATCTGTCATCTGTTATTCATTACAAATGCATTGAGATAATATATAATTTTCTTTCCGGTAACTGGCATAAAGAACTCAAGTTTGATAAATCTCTTGTAGACCGTAATATGATAATTGGAACAAACCAAATAATAACTCATGCATATACATTTTGGTTCTGTCTCCAGGATATTGAGCATGGAAATATTAGTAATGCAAAGAAATTGATTGCAATATTAAATGAATGTGGTAAAGAATATGACAATGATCTTGCAATAGGGAGAATGTATCTGGCAAAGACTAAATTATTATTGAAATACAGGATGTTTAATGAAGTTATAAAAGAGGCAGACAAGGGTATTTCTTTACTCAGGAAAATCGGACTGCAACCGTTTGGCCTGTTCGCATCTGGAATGAAATCATACATACAAATATTGATGAAAGATTTTAAGGAAGCTGAAAGTTCTTTATCACAGATAAGAACTCTTATTTCTGAAATTGAGAGAGTAACACCATTTCATATCAGCAGCTATTTAATGAGTCAATTCTTGTTAGACCTTTATATGTTAGAGGAATCCATTAATTCCAATAACAAATCAAGAGGATCACAATTACAGAAGAAGGCATATCGAAGTGGAAAAGCTGTGGTAAAAAATTCAATGAAAGTTGCAGGTGATAAAACAGAAGCATTTAAATTGATGGGAGTTTATTACTGGTTGGCTGGAGAACAAAAAAAAGCTTTAGCATGGTTGAATAAAAGTATTAAAATTGGTGAACAACTTGGTGCCCGCCCGGAACTTGCCCGTACCTATATGGAAGTGGGGAAAAGGCTGCTCGAGGAAAAAAGCAGTTATACCAGGTTGAACGGTATAAGTGCGGAAGAATACCTTGGAAAGGCGGAAACATTGTTCATAGAAATGAATTTGGATTGGGATCTTGAAGAACTGGATAAAATTAAATTTTATTAAGAATAATGATTTATCAGGGGTACCTTTTGCAATTTTCCGTATTAATAATAAAAACCCAGCTCTTATGATCCCGCAGGAAGAGATATTGATCAACCGGTTCCATTATGATCAAATGACAAAAAAAGAGTTAAAAAACCTTATCAGATTATTATTAAAGGACAAGGATTTGTATTCGGAATTTCTGTTTTATCAAGTACTTTTCGATTATTTCTCCTCTTCTGCTAATCAAAAAAAGAAAAATTAATTCAATATCTGGTTAGTTTTTTAATCTCATTCCATCCTGACTATTTTAGGATAAAACCTTCCTAATATTTTAACCAAATCTTTTTGAGCATTCATCACATCATATATATCTTTATATGCCATAGGTGCCTCGTCTATACCTCCGCCTATTAGTTCTACTCCCGCATTTTCCAATACTTTATCAAGGCTGTTTCTGGTAAATGTTGATTTGGCCTTTCTCCTTGAGATCAATCGGCCGGCTCCGTGAGATGCTGAATTCAATGAATCGTTATTTCCTTTACCAGCCACGATGAATGCAGGAGTAATCATATTTCCCGGAATGATCCCGGTATCACCAATGCCGGCAGGTGTTGCCCCTTTACGGTGAATTATCAGGGTTTCAGAATCGCTGATTTTTTCCTCCCATGCAAAATTATGATGGTTCTCCACAACCTTAATTGGCTTTTCAGCCAAAGCTGCTGATATTTTTGAATGGATGATCTTGTGGTTGACAGCCGAATAATCTCCGGCAAGGTTCATAGCTTTCCAATATTCCTGTCCTTCTTCCGTGTCCAGTTCAAGCCAGGCCAGTTTGGCAGCTTCTCCAATAAACCCGAGTTTTTCCTGAGCCACCTTTGTATAATGTCTTGCCACTTCAGCTCCAAAATTCCTTGATCCTGAGTGAGATAATACTGCGAAGTACTTACCAGGCCTGATATTCAGTTCCTGTGTTAATTCATCGATTTCAACATACCCTATATCTACAAAATGATTGCCATGTCCTGAAGTACCCAATTGTCTATAGAAATTATTTTGCAGTGATTTCAGGAATTTGATCTCTTTAAATTCATCTCTTTCCATGATCTTTTGGTTGCCGATGTCATTAAATTCAGCATGGCCAAATCGTGTATTTTCGCTCAGGATATTCTTTAAGCGATTCCGCTGACTATCAATTATCTTTGGGGACATCGGGTAAACCGACAGGCACATCCTGCAACCAATATCCATTCCAACCCCATAAGGCATGACAGTATTATAGGTTGCCACTACTCCGCCTATCGGTAGTCCGTAACCTAAGTGTGCATCAGCCATTAAAGCGCCTTTTATTGAAATCGGCAGCTTCATGGCTACTTCCATCTGATCGATAGTCCCGGAATCTATAAACTGCTGCCCGAAAATCACATAATCAATGGATTTATCTTTTAACTTCACCTTCCCCGGTTTCTTTGCTTTCTTTGGTTTTTTCATACAGGAAAGTTCAGGACTTTATGTAAAGATAACTAAGTTAATTTAAAGAATTTACTTTTAATTGAAGTTGCTTGTAATGCATTACTCTAGTCGCACTACGACTTAGTAAAAAAACCCTTGATAATCCAAGACTACCAAGGGTTCATAACCGTACCCAGGGCGGGACTTGAACCCGCACGGCCCTCGCGGGCCATTGGATTTTAAGTCCAACGTGTCTACCAATTCCACCACCTGGGCAAGTTAGGCGTAAGTGTGATTTCCTTTCACTTTTCACCTTTCACTAAAAATCCCGACCACTATTAACCGATTGCTCGGAACCTGTAACCGGGATTTTTATCGAGCGAAAAACGGGACTCGAACCCGCGACCCCGACCTTGGCAAGGTCGTGCTCTACCAACTGAGCTATTTTCGCGTCTTCCTAACGAGGGGCAAATTTAAGAATTATTTTGATATCATCAATGGAAATATCTTATTATTTTGAGTGTTTGCTTCAGGCTGTTTTTCCGTTAGCCGTTTGGCCGTTAGCCGTTTGGCATTGCAAATGACTTCTGGGATTTAGATTATATTTTTATATTACTAAATGATTATTATGGAATTTGTAATGTTTTTTGATCATTTGCCCCAACATACTACCAATTCTTGAGTATTGTTGGGATAGATGTCGGTATGTATCATTATCGATATAATTGAAATCTTTTGCAAAATCGATCCAAATTAACGTCTCAGTATACTCACCATCAATATCTATCAATTTGCTGAGAAAATATTTGGGGTATTTGATTTTTCTATATCCTTCACCTATGTTTGCACATATAGATCTTGATGATCTCCTGATTTGTGATGTCAATCCATAGATTTCGTCTTTAGGAAACCCTTTTGATACTTTAAATACTTCTAAAGCCATTTCATATGAAAGTTTATAAACATCTAAATCTTTGTATGTTCCCATAATTGCTTTTTTCTATATTAATACACAAAAATTCAAATAGTTCCTTATTTGTGTAAAAATTTTTAGGACGATACAATCAACGGCAAACGGCCAAACGGCTAACGTCAGACTGTCTAAAAACCTCAACCTATCAACAATATTTTGTTAGCAAGTAATGTACTGATTTTGCCAGTATTTTCAGGGGTTTTCTGTATCTTTAATACATGAAATTTATACAAGGTCACGACCGAACCCAAACGCATCTTTTTCCTGTTTCCCTTGAGCAATCGATTGACCCCGATAACCAGGTGCGCCTTATTGATCTTTTTGTGAATAGTCTGCCATTAGATGAATTTGGATTTAGAACAGATTTTATCGACAATGGCCGGCCAGCATATCACCCCGGATGTTTGCTCAAACTTTATATCTATGGGTATATGAACAAAATCCGATCCTCAAGAGACCTAGAAAAAGAATGCAAACGTAACATTGAAGTGATGTGGCTTTTTAAATGCCTGCAACCCGATCACAATACCATTTCCAACTTCCGCATGGATAATCCTAAAGCCATCAAAAAAGTATTTTG
>JAUWGC010000123.1 GCA_030606625.1 Bacteroidales bacterium
AAGGTTAGTGCAAGATCAAGTGAAATGGTATCACCAGGTGCCATCAAAAAAGGACCCGAACTGCCCAGTCCCCAGCGATTTTTTTCCGAACTTACTTGAACAGTATATTGAGACCATCCTTCCGGGTCATTTGGGTCTCCGGGAAAATGATATTTTACGGGTTGACTTCCTCCATATCCCAAAAAACCATATGTTAAGGAGGTACCATCTTTCCATTTTCCCTGAAGGTAGTTGTAATAATCTTCAGGATCAAATGGATAACCCATACTATGATAATAATAATTTCCATAAGTGATGAAACAAACCATGGATTGGTTTAGAAAAGTTATTGATTGTGCAGGAGGTAACTGTCCGTATCCGGAAGAGCGCAAACCATCGTCATTTTGATCTTTATTATAACCAAAGAATGTATTCAAAACAGAATCACAACCTATATAATCATCATCCGGGTTACCAATCCACATTGATGCATTTACACCAATGAAAACATTATGGTATTGATGCAATGAGCGGTTCAGTAAATCGTAATGTATAAAAATGCTGTTTTGAAATGCAGAGTCTTCAGGACAGTCATAAGAATAAGCCATTCCGTGAATTTCAACTTTAAATGGTAGCGTATCGGATTTTTTATGTATCCCCCTGGTGTCATTGTATATAAAATATATGGATTGATCTCCCTTAATTTTTGGGTAATCACCTTCAATTGGCTCATAAATGCCATCATCATCAATATCCTCAAAAGGTGCCAGTTGCCATGCCTGTCCTATAAGTGTATCTCCATTTCCGGGCCAGTTTAAAAGTGGTTCCGGCGGAGTATATCCTGGATCTGAAAAATGATTTTTATGGTATGCTATTTCAGATTGATGCAAGTTCCAGACCCTGTCCCATTTTTCATCATATGTACTATCATAATTATTCGAAATTGGACCGTACCAGTATTCATATTTTTTCATATTGATTTCATACCAGACCGGTGCAAAATGCAACTTACTTGATTCGTCCAGGCCTCCAATCCACAATTTGAAGTCAGTAATTGTACGTTTATTACTGTATTTAGGAACTTCGAACTGAGAAAAATTATAGTTTCCGATATAATTATCAAAATGAATCCCGTTTGAATTAATCTGCGCATTAATATTATTTTCATTAAGGAACCCAAAACTTTGTTCTGTGGATATAACATGTATGGTCCCGGGATCTGATATCAGGTTATTGACTTCGTCCTTTATCCTGTAATCTATCGAGTCAATTCCTTTAAAATTGTTTGAAATATAGGTGATAATACTATCATTGAATTGTATATTACCGAATTGATTGCCAAACACCAATAAGATTTTGATTGGATGTTCATCCTGGGAATAATCATTAATAAGGGGATTTACATATATAGTATCATACGGATGGTCATAGGTTATCGAAAATATTATAGAATCATCGACGGCAACCGGAGGTTTATCTTGTCCATTTATATTAAATATACCTGAGCTGAAAAGCAATAAAATAAAAATGTATTGTTTCATTATTATTAAATAAGACTTAATATTTACCTAACCTGGACAAGCCAGAACCAAACAGGATATAACAGTTTGGTCTTATCTATTAGTCAAAATGATGATTGGTCAAATCCGAAACCCTAAATTCTAAATTCTAAATAATATCAAACTCCAAATCTTCTAAATTCAAAACATTAGCTCATTAACAAGTCAGTTGTTTGTGGTTTGGATATTTGTGCTTTATACATTTGAATTTGTTTAGGATTTAGGTTTTCGAATTTAAATTTTCTGCCAAAAAAAACACGAATATCAAAATTAAGATACTAAGGGTTTGCAGATACATCAAATATACGATTTAAAATTAAGAATTTAAATTTAACACCCACACCGACCCTATTACTTCCACAACAACCTTCGAATACTTGGTCCAAGATGATTAACAAGTCAACTTTCAGATATTCAACTTCCACGGTTACCAAGTCGAAGAGCTTATCTGGCAACCTCAACCCAAAGGCAAACAACAAATCCAATGGAACGCCGAAAGATTGCCATCAGGAATCGCGCAATTATTTAGCTTCGCACACTCAAAATTGTCCATTGTTAACTAAGAAAATCGTTTCGTAAATTGACCATTACTATTTGATCTTTTTTTTCTACTTTCACCTGAACTTTTTATTAGTAATAAATCAGTTAGTTAATTTTACTTGATTAATTCATAAATTAATCAAAAAATAAAAGATAAAAGGCTAAAGACAAAAGTTATATAAAGTTAATAAACAAACAATAATTTGACCAGTAATTTAAAAGTCTTAAAAATATTTTTATATAAACACTTGATTTTTATCTTTTTACTTTTGTCTTTTATCTTCTGCATGAATAATGCAGGTTAAAATAATGGAGGGTACTATGAAAAAATTATTTTTAACTATTCTTATTTCGTTTCTTTTTGTCATTTCTTCCCTTGCGCAGGAAGGGATGTGGCTGCTCAATCAGATCGATGATCTTGATCTGAACAAAAAAGGCCTCCAGATGGAAGTCATTAATATTTACAACCCGGAGAAGCCTTCGCTTTATAATGCGATCGTTCAGTTGGGTGGAGGTACGGCTTCTTTCGTCTCTTCTGAAGGATTGATATTAACGAATCACCACGTGGCCTACGCTGCGCTTCAACGTGCATCGGATGTAAGCAGCAATTACCTGACGGATGGATTTTTAGCAAGAAACCGTGCTGATGAGATCCAGGCAACCGGCTACAGGGCTCAGTTGCTTCTGGAAATGAAAGATGTAACTGATGAAGTCCTGGGAGCTGCTAAAGGTCTTACCGATCCTACCGAAAAGGATAAGAAGATCGATGAGAAAATAGCTAAGATGACGGAAAAACTCGAGAAAAACAAGGATGATATCAATGCTACAGTAGCAGAGATGTATAATGGCAAGCAATATATTCTCTTCGTCTACAAGGTATTTAAAGACATACGAATTGTTTATTCTCCCCCATCTTCCATTGGGAAATATGGTGGCGATATCGACAACTGGATGTGGCCCCGCCATACCGGTGATTTCTCTTTTCTGCGTGTTTATATTGCTCCCGACGGGACAGGTGCTGAATATAGCCAGGATAACATTCCTTATAAACCGGAAGTCTGGCTGAAAGTGGCAAAAGAGGACCTGAAAGACGGGGATTTTACATTTATCATCGGATTTCCGGGATTTACAACACGTTACAGGACATCCAATTCTGCAGGATGGAATTTGAAATATAATTATCCTTTTTACATCGATAATTTTACTGAAATCGTTGATATCATGGATGAATTAACGGAGAACGATCCTGAAGGAAAAATCAAATTAGCAAGTTTCATGAGCGGACTGTTGAATGCGAAGAAAAACTACCAGGGGAAAGTGGACGGGATGAAAAAGACAAATTTCGTTCAGAAGAAATTGGATTTTGAGAAAAAATTCATAAAATGGGTCAACAGTAGTCCGGAAACAAAAGAAAAATATGGACAGATCCTTGATGATATCAAAGCGCAGTATAAGATAATTGAAAAGACAAAGGACAGGGATAATGTGTTGGGTATCCTGCAGGGATTAGCAAGTACACAACTGGGTGTGGCCGGGCAGATCTACTCCAATGTTAAAGAAATGGAAAAACCGAAGAAGGAAAGACGGCCGGGATTCTCTGAAAAAACCATAGAACGGGCTATTAAAAATTTACAATATGCCTATGCCAATTATTATGAACCTGTTGATAAAGCTATGTTTGCGAGGGCACTTAAGCTGGCCAATGACCTTCCTAATGACCAAAGAATACAGGAAATAGATTATATTTTCAGTGGAAACAGATCTGTTGAGCAATTTGCAGATGAAGCTTTTAAAACATCAAAGCTGGATGATGTTGAATATGCCAAAAGTCTTTATGAAAAATCCTCTGCTGAACTTGAAGCGCTGAATGATCCATTCATAACTATGGTAGCTAAGGAGTATCCATTATTAGAAGCGTATAATAAAAATTATCAGGTTTTCGCTGCCAATGTCACAGAATTGAGAAAGCAATACATAGATGCGCTGTATGAATGGAAAGGAACGGGGTTGTACCCGGATGCAAACAGTACCATGCGATTTACATCGGGCCCGGTCAAAGGCTACAGTCCTGCCAATGCAGTATGGTATTATCCTTTCACTACTCTTGAAGGTGTTGTGGAAAAGAATACAGGCGAAGAACCTTTCGATGCGCCGGAAGGATTGATCAAACTATATAATAAAAAAGATTATGGCGAATGGGCAGATCCTGATTTAAAGGATGTTCCGGTGGCTTTCCTTCACATGTGTGATATTACGGGAGGCAACAGCGGAAGCCCCGTGATGAATGCCAAAGGTGAAATAATAGGTGTTGCCTTCGACGGCAATTACGAAGCTATGATCGGCGACTGGCAATATGATTATGATCTGCAACGTACCATTTCGGTTGATATTCGTTATGTGCTGTTTGTCACAGAAAAATATGGCAACGCCGGTTTTATCCTGGACGAGATGGAAGTGGCTTATTAAAGATTGTGTTATCAATCATTTAATATGAGGAAAACCTTCGATATTGTCCACCGATTCTAAATCGGCTTTATCTATTTTATCCTTGTAGTTATCGATAACTTCATTTGCATTCCATTTTTTTGCAACCCACAGGTAATATATCGCTTTTTCCTTATTCAATTCTTTGTAAAACAGATATACTTCGATAAAACCTTCAGCGATTTCTTTAATATCTTCCTGGGTTAAATCTCCTGGCTTGCCCTGTAAAGATGGAATCTGAACTTCATCCCCGACGGATAAAAAATCCGGATTCATGATTTTATTGAGATTGACCCGAAAAATATTTGGCCATAAATCAGCCTGATTGTAAAAATCCTGAGAAATTGTCCATAGATTTTCACCAGGTTTAATTATGTGTAGCCCTCCCTGGATTCCAGGCTTAACTTCTTCTACCACTGGTTTTTCTACAGGCTGTTCTGCTTCTTCGGGCAGGACAGGAACAACTTCTTCAACCTTTTCAGAAACGACAGGTTCTTGTATATCTGTTTCAGATGGCTTTGGGGAAGGCCAGAAGAGATAAACAAGTAAAATAACCAGTAATGGGATGATCAACCATAGCCACTTAGCAAATCGTTTCTTTTCTTTTTTCTGTATTGAAGGAGGAGTTTCAGTAACAGGCTGAGAAGGTTTTTTTTCCGGTTGAATGGAAACATCTGTAGGTTCAGTCTTGGCAGGCTCAATTTCACCTTCGAGAACTTCTGAATGTAAACTAGAATATTTACGATTAATATAATTTCTCAATTTTGCTTCAGCTTTAAAATTTACACTGCTGTGAGCATGAATTTCGATCTTTTCTCCAGTTCGAGGATTTCGACCTGGCCTTGCTTTATGCCATTTTAGATGGAATCGTCCCAGGCCAAGAAGATTTACATACCCATCTCTATCGAGGCCTTCCCTGGTTAAATTGACTGTTTCTTTAAGAAGATCATGGACTAAGTGCTTAGAAGCCCCGGTTTCCTCTGCAATCTTGTCGACAAGATCAGTAAATGTTATTTTCTTTTTCATTTTAAAAACTTTTTATTTCCGAGTTCGTTTTTAATGGAAGAACCTGGACGGAAACGTATTATACGTTTAGGTGGTAACAAAATAAATCGTCTGTGATAAGGATCGAAAGATTTCCGTTTTTTCTTTAAGACAGAACTAAAAATACCCAGACCAGGTATGGTAACATCGATATCCTTATCAAGAATTTCTCTTATTATCTTTGTGCTGCTTTTTAACAATTGTTTTGTTTCTGCCTGTGATTGCCCCAGACGCAAAGAGAGACTCTTGATAATTTCCGAATTAGTCATAATACTCTCCTTTCTTATATATGATTAGTTATAATAATTGTAATTGCATATAAATATACAAAAAAATAACTAGATTCAAAAAGATTCTTGAGGGAAACATTAATATTACTCTGAGAAAGACTATAATAAAGATTCATTTGTTTATTTCTTTTGCCTCTTTTAAATTTAAACACTCTTTTTTGCTATTTTAGCACATGATCCTTATTCATTGGCAGTTTTACAAATGTATTTTGATTAACGAAAACCTGTGTATGACAAAAACCTGAAATCCGTTAATACTAATTTTAACCAGAGATCTTATTATATATCAAACATAAATTATGTTGAAGATTCAATCCCAAATACAATTAAAGATATTCAACCTCATTGAAAGAGGTGAAAAACCATCTGTTTACAACCATATCTTCGCATATTCGATAATTACTATCATCATTCTTAATGTAATAGCAATAATTTTAGAATCATATCAAAGTATCTCTTCGAAATATGGCAATCTTCTGAGACTATTTGAAGTTATTTCAGTAATAATATTTACTATTGAATATGCTCTGCGGATATTTGTAGCACCACTTAAATACCCCTCTTATTCAAGAGCCAGGTCAGTTATAAAATTCATTTTCTCACCATTGGGTCTTATTGATCTTCTTGCCATAATACCATTTTAT
>JAUWGC010000170.1 GCA_030606625.1 Bacteroidales bacterium
CCCTCATCTGCAAGGGGTTGTTCAGGAACCTTAGATGACTTAGGATAAGATTCTATTCGAACATCAGCCCATTCTTCCATATAGTAGATATCTTTATCCAGAGATTCCAGGAAACTAATTAGTCCAATGTCTTTGTTAAGTATCGCTTTCAATAAATGAGCAGGAGAAAATTTTTCATTAGAAAATTCTTTGGCAATAGATTGTGCAATACCAATAGCTTGTTTCAACTCTTCTGTGAAGGCAAAATCTAAAATATTTTCCATTTATTGGATTGTAAATTAAATGAATATAATAACACACAATTAAGAAGATCAATTTCAACACTTAATCAGCCTGGAAATTTTAATGGGATAAATGTAATGAATAAAAATAAATTAAGCAAATAAACAATAACCAATAACCTCCAACTAATAACGAATCAGTGCTTGTTACTTGATCCGGTATATGCCCGCATGGGATACCGGATGATACTTCAGCTAACTACAATACCTGATCCATAAAAAAGTCTGAGTTCAAATTTTAAAAAACAATTATCTTTACACAAAATATTCCTGTTACTGCTGTAATGAACAGACCCCTCGATAAAACCGGATTTGAATTACTGTTCAGAAATGAGTTCAAAGGGCTCGTGCTCTTTGCACTTGGCTATGTCAAGGATTATGATACTGCCCGTGATTTGGTGCAGGAAGCCTTTCTGAGCATGTGGGAGAAAAGAGACCAGATAGATCTGTCCAAGCCAGTGAGGACATACCTGTCCACCATTGTAAAGAACAAATCACTAAACTACTTGCGGGATAACAGAAAGTTCGATGCCCGTCTTATTTCTATCGAAGCACTTTATACGGATTCCGTCTATGATCATCCTGACAAACTTATCGAATCGGAACTGCAGAAGAGGATCGAAACAGTGATAGATGAATTACCGGAAAAATGCCGTCAGATATTTTTGCTTAACAGGAATGAACACCTTAAATACCAGGAGATCGCTGACCTTCTTCAGATCTCTGTCAAGACCGTTGAGACCCAGATGTCCAAGGCACTTCAGTCTTTCCGCCTGAAACTTAGGAATTACCTCATGATCTTGCTGTTTTTAACAACATCCTTTATCAGGGTAGATCTGTTTTTCTGTGTATAATTAATAAGAAATGGAAAATAAAGAACAATATTATACTGAACTCATCACCCGTTACTTTTCCGGGGAAGCTACTGTCAAGGAAGTTGACGAGCTTGCCGGCTGGGTTATGGCGGATGCTGCGAATAAAACACTGTTTGAGGAATACTGTAAAACCTTGCAGGAAATAAACAACCTGAAAGCGGATCAATGGATCGACCTGGATAAGGAATGGAAATTAATGGAATCAAGGCTCCCGGCCAGGAAATCAAACCGTGCTATTACCAATGTACTGAAAATTTTTAATGACTCAAGTCTTTTTATCAATTCCCATTGGACCCTCCGCATTGCCGCCGTCATGATCCTGGTTGCGGTTCCGCTTTTCTTCATCTATTTATATCTCTCCAAACCTGAAATAATAACACTTGCCGCTTCCGATATGATAGAAAAGATTAGATTAACAGATGAGACAATGGTTACTTTAAACCGGAATACAACACTTACATACCCTGCCAGGTTCAGAGGTAATTATCGGGAAGTGAAATTAACCGGTGAAGCATTTTTTAATGTATCTCATAAAACAGACAAACCATTCATCATCTCCTCAGGTAATGTAAGAGTTAAGGTACTGGGCACCTCATTTATGATCAACACACGAAAATCTGCAGGGAATGTGGAAGTCATATTGGTGGACGGAAGCATAGTAATATATTACCAGGATCAGCACAAGAATTATAAAATCCTGTCGCCCGGAGATAAAGCTAATATTTCTCTATCAGATAAATCCATCACTGTTACCAGGAACGACGATCCTAACTTTATGGCATGGAAAACACACCTTATCATTTTCCTGGATGAACCCCTGGATAAAATTGTAGCTACCCTGAACAGGGTATATCATGCAAACATCAGGCTGGAACAGGAAAATCTTCTCTCGTGCAGACTGACGGCCACCTTTGATAAGCAATCACTTGAATCGGTGCTTCAGGTCATCAGCGCCACACTGGACCTAAAAATACAATCTTTCAACTCCGAAATCGTTCTATCCGGTAACGGATGCAACTAATATCAGCTAATATCAAATATTTGCCATTTCGAGGATATCTTATCCAATCCATGGTTATATTATCATTCCTCACTTGCATGCAGCATGTCTATTCCCAGGATCTGGACCAAAAGATCAGCCTGAAAGTTAAGAATAAATCGCTTGAGAATGTTATCAGGTGTATTTCCAGAGCAGGCCAGCTACATTTTTCATATAGTTCCCAGTCTATCGATCCGGACATGAAGATCAGCTGCCGGTTCAAAGACGTACCCATCAGGGAGGTGCTGAATGAAGTTCTGTTGAAGAACGGGATCGAATGGTTTGAAATAGAACAACAGATTGTATTAAAACCCCTGAATATCAATGCAGAAGGTAAAGCCATCAGTCTTTCCGGCCTGAATGCTAATTATACTATTAGCGGCTTTATCCGGGATAAGCATACGGGAGAAGCATTGATCGGGGCAAACGTGGATGTCAGGGGTACCGCTTTCGGGGTAGCCTCAAACTCATTTGGATTCTATTCTCTCACTTTGCCTCCGGGAACATATACGATAGTTTATTCATATCTTGGGTTTCAGCACATTACTAAAGAAATATTCCTCAAAAGTGATATGGATCTTTCCTTTGAACTGGAAGAAACCAGCCTGGGGATCAGGGAAGTGGTCATTACCGCCAGTAATACAGAATCAATACCTGGAATAGACATGTTGGCAGATTTTAGTTTCTCGGGGAGAACGCTGGCACAATTGCCCGGATTTGCAGGCAATGTAGATGTTCTGAAAGCTTTGCAGACCCTGCCTGGGATTCGTTCATTCGGGGATGGTTCATCGCTTTTTTATGTCAGGGGAGGGAACAATGACCAGAATCTTATGATGATTGACGGAGCACCCATTTACAATCCATCCCATCTTTTCGGTTTCTTTTCTGTTTTCACTCCTGATGCCATCAACGATATCAAGATCTTTAAGGGTGATTTTCCGGCACGTTATGGTGGAAGAGCGTCATCTGTTATCGATATCACTGCAAGAGAAGGAAACATGAAAAGATTCGGGTTTGGCGGCAATGTGGGTCCATATGCATCTTCCCTTACCCTGGAGGGTCCCATTGTAAAAGACAAGGCCTCTTTTATTGTTTCCGGACGGTTGTCAACCCTCAATTGGTTTAATAACCTGATGGACAATGATGGCTCCTTTAGATTATACTTTTATGATATCAATGCGAAGGTGAATATGAAAGCATCGGGAAAGGACAGGTTTTTCCTGACCTTCTATACCGGCAAGGATGAATTCAACCGGATCATCAATTCGGTATACAGGACTTTTGGAATTAGTTGGGACAATCTGGCAGGGACATTTCGTTGGAACCATGTGTTCAGTCCAAAGCTATTTTCCAATACTACCATAAATTTAAGT
>JAUWGC010000064.1 GCA_030606625.1 Bacteroidales bacterium
GGTAACGAACCGCTCTACCCGGAAAAAGAATGTTATTGAGTTATTGGGTTAGTCGTTATACCTTGAGCGCCCTTGCAGGAATAAGCCCCCCTCCTTGCTCCCCGCTATCGCGCGTTTGTAACGCGTGAGTTCTTCCTGCTCGTTTCAAACGAGCAGAAAATAAACACGCGTCATAGACGCGCGTTAGCGGATTAGCGGAAAAAGTTCCTGATTAGATACAAAAAAAATGAAGAATTTTTCTTATATTTGACACTGATTCATTGTATTAATTGAAAATCCATATAATATGAAAACTAAAATCAAATTTATTTCAAGAAAGAGTATTAAAAAAAGTGCAACAATAATTATTGTTTCTCTATTTGTACTTTGCACAGGAGAAACCCATGCACAGCCCCAACCGGAACCCTCATTGATTAATATTCCAACACAGCCGGATGGCGGAAACTTGACTGGCGACATAATATATGCCAATGGTAAAATATTTGCCTATTCAGCTGATTCAATTTCTGTATATTATGCAAGTAATGCTGTCTATATAGGAAAAGTACCATTGAGCAACTGGGGAAAATTCAATCCTGTATATTTTGATCCCGAGCTATGGCCAGGTGAGTTTAACGCAATGGAATACAACCCGACATCTGGCATGTTGTATGCCATAACACCAAATTTGCATCTCAAGGTAATTAATACATTGGACATATCCGAAAGCTGGGATATTTCACTACATGTACAATTTCCAGGATCAGAGACCCTGGAAGATTTGCTTGAGACACTAAATGGACGGGTAGTCATGAAATATGATGCAGATGTAAATTATCCACGTTTATACATTTTCGTTTCAGCTAGAGATCCTGATAATTATTTAAGTTGCCCAGGAAATTTTCATGTTAGGAGATGTTTCTTTGGAATCTATGATGTTGACAATTCAATTTATCCTAATGCAGCCGGTTATCTTACATTACATTATAGTGAAATTTATGATATTGACTTGCAACAATATGTATATGAAGATCAAATAAATAACTTCGAGTTTAATACAAAACAGGGACAGGATTATTTTTACCTGACAAGGCTTAACAGGTTTGAAATATGGAAGATACCTGACAGTGGACCTGTTGAAATATTACACCAAGAATATGTAAATACTAGTTATTTTAATTCCTGGTATAAGTTTGGGAAAATGCTCTACATTAATAACGAGGATAACGATTTGCATAAAATTGTAATTGTTCCTTACAGATTTCCCACTGAAATACCTGAAGATAATACCGGTAAAGTATTTATTATCAATGGAGACCACACAGATCAAATTGGAACAAATGATATTAAGGAATTTTATGCCCCAAGCAAAAGGGTGACTGATGTGGTTTACCTTGAAAGCAGCAACGACCTGATCATGAGTTATGCTCCGGATATGGATATTCAATCCCCTCCTGTAATTCCAAATTCCGATATAGCAATATATCAGTATAATAATACAACAGGTGGATTCAGTTATTTAAACTCTTATATTACAAATCAGCCTCAAAACACAACTGTTTATGATATAAACACCAGCATTCAAATGCTTGTGGTAACCCCGACTAATTCAAATGATGAAACCAATACAGTGCTTATAGGTAAAAAGGACCAGATCGCTAAACTTGTTTATGATGATGTTACGGGTAATTATGAACAACCTTCGGAATTGTTTGAGGCAGAAAATAACTTTTTCAAGAATGGTGCTAGTGGAGATGGAAAGAATTACATAATTAATACCACAGCAGGTAAATTAGAGGTTTTTGATAATATTAATTTTATTCGCGATTCTATTAAAACCGGGCATCCCGTTTACCACATCACTGCAAATGCAAACGGTAATAACCTATATCTTTATAATAAATTAAATATTGATAATACAGGGATATACTCCTATAATACAGAAACGGAAACAACCACTTTTCTGAGTTTTGACAAACCAATTGGAGATTGTATTTACAATCCGTTTCAGGATCATTTTCTGGTCTCTAAATTAGAATCTGATAATGCAAAAATTGTTGTTTATAATGCAAGTACAAATGTTAACATTGGTGAAATAGATCTGGGACAAGGTGAGCAATTTGCCAAAGAAATGTTTATCTCACCGGATGGTAAATTGTACGTGATGGCAAACATGTTATACACACTTATTCCAAAGATATTTATTTTTGATGCAACTGATCCAGATTACTCCCTGATAGCTGGCCCGCTATCAGTAACAGGTTTAACTTGCTATGATGATTTTATTTATTATACAGCACATTTTTGTTCAAATCCTATTAATGAGGATCCCGAGGTATATGTGAGTGTTTGCCCACAGGAAAAGAAAAGCCCGCCATATAATACCGAAACAAATCGTATGTACGATTTTTTTCCGGCCAATCCTAATTATGGAAAACTACTAAGGCTAAACGATGGAATAATATTTCAAAAGGCAATTAAATTTCCTGGCAAAGTGATTTACCCTGACAGAAGTCAATTTGGAGGAAACAGCCAGTATGATGGAAAAGTTTTTATAATTGGCAAATATTTATCTGTATATAATACATCCACCAATCTTGTATCTAATTTAGGTCAGTTCGATTTTATAGACATAGTTTACGATGCTTTTCATGATAAACTGTTTGCTTTTACAAATACACCGCATGATACTTGTGGGGAAGACAGAAGTTGTGTGATATGGACAATAGAAATTAATCCATCAGGTACTCCCATAATCTCAAACAATATAGCTTCAATACCTGGTCAGGCAGCTTCTTTTTTCTCAAATCCATATAATGGCAGGGTGTATTTACATCAGAAAGTTGATAATATGAAATTAGGTGACACGCAAGTTATCCTGCATTCTTTTGACCCCTCAGATGAAAACCCGGTATGGCAAACCACTCCATTAGGAATTACAAGTTTTTCTCCTGAATATGACCAAACCAGTGATCCATTAAAATCCCTCTTTTACAACATTACAACTCCATACATCAATCCTTACACCAATCATATTTATCTCCCAAACGGCGGGCATAGTTGTTTAAGTAAATTGGCATTTGAACCCAATGAACCACTTTTATTAAATAATGGCGAATGGGCATGGCTCTCATTCCCTCGCCTTGACCATACTCAGGGCGATCCTACTGTTCATGAAGTGCTATATGGGGAAAACAAAGAAAATATCGATCCGAGTGATTATTTAATTTATAGTGAATTACAAAATCTCCCTCCGGATGATTATGAAATAGATTATAATATATTTAATGGTTCTATTTGGTATGGCGGTACTGGAAATCTTACACATATAAAAAGTGCATTGGGCTATAAGCTCTATTTGGACTATCCGAATCCCCAGCCAGAAAAAAAATGGCTATTTTTATCCGGCACTATTCTCGATCCAACAGAATATATAAATATTTATCGCCAATATGATAATTGGGTAGGGTACTGGTTGCCTGAAAGCCAATCACCTTTTGATGCTATACCTGATAATGTATTGGATGAACTGTTAAGAATAACAGCACAATCATGGTATTGTGTAAAGAGATGGGAGCATCAGGATCCCGAAAGTGATCCTTATTGGGTATGCGCTGTTCATGAAGATCCGGTTTGTTTAAATTATGGAGATATGGTGATTTTAAAAACTATTGAAGATGGAGGCAGTTTTTCTTTTCAGTGGCAGCGTTATGGGAATCCTCCTATAAAAGAAGATCGACAAGCACCCGAAAATTATCAGTACGATGAACAAGCTGCTTATACACCTTTTTTAGTAGAACTGGATACCAGTATTAATCCACTTGAGATCGGAGCATTTGTTAATGATTCATGCGTGGGAGCAACATCGATCCTGCCGGAAGACACAATGGTACTTGTTCCGGGATACATCGACAGTCTGAGCGGTGATGTTACTTTTCAACAATACTATGGAACTTTGAAATCAGAACAGTTGATACATCATAATTATTACGTAATGGATAATAATACAGGATTAATGAAAAAACGGACCATTCATACCGGGGAAAATCAGGATTATTATATAATTTCTTTCAAAGACCAGCCCCGGAAAAAAGATATTAAAACCCGGTTATGGCTGACTTGTACACCTAATCCTGTTAAACACCAATGTCAAATTGAGTTTTACATACCACAGGAATGCAGGGTGATAGTCACTGTTTATGATCTGTTCGGCAGAGAGATGAATGTTTTGCAGGATGGTATTATTCATGAAGGCAGCCATAGCATCTTATATCACGGAACAGATTATCAGGGTAATAAATTATCAAACGGTATTTTTATTATTAAAGTAAATGCCGGTAAAGAACAGGCACAGGCAAAAATAGTCATCATTAATTAATTCTTGTCATTTAAATGAAAATCTGTCATTATATTACCAACTCTGTCTCCTCCCTGCCAATAGGGGGAGATGTCGAGCAAAGCGAGACAGAGGGGGTAATGAACAAGAATAAACAAACACTATGCGCATATTGATTTTAATATTATTTGTTTTTCTGATCCAGGCTGTCACTGCCCAAATAATCACCGTCAAACAAGACGGTACTGGCGATTACACAACTATACAGGAAGCTGTTGATGCCTCATCTGACGGAGATACTGTTTTGGTATGGCCGGGGACGTATTACGAGAACATTTATTATAACGGGAAAAACATAACGGTTGGTAGTTTGACTTTAACAACCGGAAATCAATCCTATATAAAACAAACCATTATCAATGGTAATTATAATGGAAGCTGTATTAAAACATATAACTGTCAAACTAATACTACAATCAATGGTTTTACTTTAGAGTATGGAAGTGGTTCTTATTATGGAGCCATATGTGGTGGTGGCATATTTATTAATAATTCACATGTAAGGATCTATGATTGTCTTATACGTAATAATAAAGTAACCGGATATGGGGGTGGTGTTTTTTGTAATGAATCAGATGTTTTTTTATCGGGTATTACTATAACCAATAATCATGCATACGACCGTGGTGGCGGCATTTTATTGCTGCAAAGCAGCATGGAATTTGATTCTATTAACTTATGCAATATTTATGAGAATTATGCTTCGGTGGGCACAGATATTTATAAGCTGGGAAGTCCGGCATTACACATAATTGTTGATACATTTACAGTTTTATCCCCGGATTACTATTATCTATTTTCATGGGAGGGAATGGCGGGATATCCAGGAAACGATATTACCTATGAAATTAATGCGGAAAAAATTCAACCTTCATACCAGGATATATTTGTTGATCCCAATGGGGACAACCACAACAGTGGTTTAACTCCTGATGAACCCTTAAAAGAAATCAGTTATGCATTGTTAAAAATGGCTTCCGACAGCGTCCAGCCGGATACAATTCATGTTTCAAATGGAATTTATTCACCTTCATCAGGCGAAAAATTTCCATTAAGCCTGAAGAAATATGTTTCAATACAGGGCGCTTCCCGCGATTCAACAATTCTTGACGCCGAAGATAAGATATATATATTGAATGGTATTGTATTTGCCGATAATTACAAAATAAGTAATTTAACCTTAAGGAATGGTAATGGGGATATTAATAGTCCCTATGGCTATGGCGCTATTATTCTCTTTGAAAACCATTATGCAATATTTGAGAATTTATTAATAACTGAAAATACCGGCGGAATAAGTAGTAGTGGGGCTATCTTAAGTTCGAACAATTTTATGCTTAAATATGTTGAATTTACGAATAATATTGGGGGGAAAGCTTTAAGGATTGCGAATAGTCTTATTACATCAAATTTTTCAGACACCGTTAGATTAATCAATTGCTGTTTTATCGAAAACTATCCTGATTACAGTGTTTCTGATGAAGGATCTGGAGGAGGTGCAACTGTAAGAGGTGTAATTTATTATCCCGATTCAATGACAGGTTATTTTTATAATTGTCTTTTTTTTAATAACCACACAAAACTATATCCCTATGGAGCAGGTTCAAATTCTTTTAGCGTTGGTAAGGGCGGTCAAGCTTATCTTATTAACTGTACAATGGGTAATAATACCTCAGATAATCCAGCAGGAGCAAACATAGGAATAACATACAATTCTAATCTGCATATATATAATTCAATCCTGTATAATAATTACCCTGCTGAAATATACATGTTCACTGATGACTACGGAGATTGTGACCTCAATGTTTATTACTCATTGGTAGAAGGAGGTGAAGAAGGCATAAGAATATTAAGTCCAGGGAACAATATATACTACGACCTTTCCAACATTGATACCGACCCCATGTGGGACACCACCAACTTCTATCCCTACGGCCTTTCACCGGGTTCGCCCTGCATCGATGCTGGCACTTTAGAATTACCCGAAGGCATAGAATTACCTGAAACAGACCTTGCCGGCAACCCGAGAATATACGGCAATACCGTGGATATGGGTGCTTATGAATACGGCCCGTGGGTAGGAATTTCAGAACAAAACGGCAAACGGCAAACGGCAAACGAAAATCTATTAAAAGTTTCACCTAACCCATTCTTTTATGCTACTTACATTACCTATAAAGTCCCAGAAAGCGGACATGTAGTTATTCAAGTATATGATATGCAGGGAAGAATCCAAACCACACTGATGGATACCCGGCAACTGCCCGGTAGCGGTAAGTTTTATTGGAACGGAACAGGTGATAGCGGCAGAGTACTTCCGGAGGGAACCTACATCATCAACATGACCATCAATAACCGGGAAAAAGATGCTGTGAAGGTGGTAAAGCATTGAGGTTGCTATCTCGATTAAAAAAAACAACAAATACTAAAACAATTAACAATATCCCATGCCCAGAATAAGTCGACAGTCGACAGTTGACAATATTTAGCAAATGGACAACGACCCCCGCTATCGCGCGGTTGTGACGCGTGTAAGCGGGGCACCAATCACTAACCACTAATCACCAACCACTAATCACTAATCACCAATTCTTTACTCTGTCTATTTAGCCAGCTGTCAAACATCTCCTTAAAAACAGGGTAATCTTCTACCGGTATTATCTTTTCCTTGAGTTTTATTTCCCTTGTGACCAGGATTCCGTCTTTTGTTTTGTCGATGGTTATTTTCACCATTCCAAGGTTATTCTTTATTTCTGTATTGGAGAATGGCGTGACAAGCTCGAAACCTTCCGGAATGTTAAGCAGGTATTCATATTTTTCATGAATAAGGTGAGGTAATTCAAATGGTGTTTCCCTTTTGTCAGGTAAATAGCTGATATTCCACTCATTTATTCCTTTTCTGTATTCCGGCAGGCTTAAGAACAGATAGTTTGCATATATCTTAAAAGGATCTGATTTCTCAAATTTGATGGTAGCTGAAGATTTGACTTCGCTCAACCTGCTGAACTGGAATCCGGTTATGCCGGATGAAGTGATCCCTTTAATTTTACCTTTAACCTTTGCAGAATCCTGGATAAACTGGAAAAAAGGATTGGCATTATGTGAAAGTGTTAAATCAATTGAACCGGTTACTGTACTGGTATCTCTTACATCAATTTTGCATTCAAGGATTATTTCGTCTGTAAATTCTTCCTCTCTGAATGTCTTCAAGCTTTCGATGGCTCCGTCAACAATTAGTAATTTTTTCCCTGCAAGGTCATATTTCAGGTTTTGGGCATCGACTTTTGTGGAAGACAAATACCAGCGGCCATATTTTTTAGGGTTTACCTGCACGATGAATTTTTCAATATTCAGCAGGCTTCCCAGGTGCTCGTCGTAGAACCTGTCCGGGATCACGGCAATAGGAACAGCATTGATATTGGCTTTTAATAGTAATGAAGCCAGTAATACGACTTTCTCCATCTCAGTGCCTCCGTTGCTGTACCAGGTTTCAATAGGTGTGCGGCACCGGTATCCCACCACTTCCGGGGGAATATTATAAGTCTTTATATCATTGGTGACAAGGTCCTGAAGTTTTAAAGCCACCCGTAGATAATCCTGTTCTTTTTTTACTATTTCATCAACCACAATGGCCATTTGAGCATCGATTCTGTACTGGAAGGCAGGTTGATTAACGAATTTGAAATACACCCATTTAAGATCCCTGGCTGTGCTGAATATAACCCTGGGAAGGTTTTCTGTTGCCTGATGGCCTTCGGGCGACCGTGCCTTAATATCCTTAAAGGTCCATTTGTATACTTTTTTACCTTTATCAAAAGATTGTTCCGGTGCAGTCCTGATATTGAATGTTTTATGAAACAATTCCTTATTTATTGGCACACGTACAATGATCTCCATTTCCTTTACCGGATCATTTTTCAGGATCGTCTCATTACCCATAAAGGCCGGCAACAGGTCTGACGAAGTACTGATAGTATAATCCAGATTGATGACAGCACCTGTCTCCAGTCCTGTATGAGTGATCACCAGTTCCCTGAGATTATTAAAAGCAGGGGCATGGGCTGCATATCTTGGCAGAACCTTGTTGAATGCATTTTGTGGGGTTTCAACCCGCTTACCGTCCGCCATGATAGTAAAGGATTCATTGACCTTCACTTTTTGGTAATCCGTGTTGTAAATAATGAAGGTTTCACCATGCCTCCTGTGAAAAGCATAATGTGTCAGTATTTTAACCTCTTTATGGACATGCAGGTCATACCTGCCGTCCTCATGTAGTATGTATTCCTTTACGATCTTGTGATAAACAGCATCATTACCTTCAGTTTGGCCAAAAAGGAAATTCCAGAACAAAGCAGAAATAAGAATAATTAACAAGCTAAATAATTTTCTTTTCATTGTTGTATATCTTTTTTATTAATTAACGGAATTGTGATTAATTAATCAATTTAAGGATCACCGGTTCTCTGGCAAACTTCTGTTGTGCAGCCACTGCTTTACTGTAATCCGGCCAGTCGGAGTTTTCGTAAATACGTTTTTTCAATGTAATTCTTTCAAAAAGCCGTAGCGCACTTCCTTTAAGGCTTATCTGATAATTTCCCTCGAATGAAGCGACCGGGGTATCAAATGATTCTTCTTCCGGCAGGTAGATGGCACTGACCTTTCCGGGAAGTTTAATCTGCTCCTCCAGTTTTACAAGCCTTGAGCAGCGCTCCCTGAAATCATATTCCCGTTCCTTAAGGCTGGTGTTCATATACATATGGGTCATCCCGCGTGTAAAGATTTCAGTTGCAACAAGCGGAGTGAAAATGATCTCATCACCGGTGATAAGGGCAAAGTCAGGTATCGTATAATTGATCCTCAGGATGATCGGCCCTGACATATAATCATAGGGGTCTTTGTAATTTGTTTCAGTGATCCTGGCCAGTGGGTGATTTCTTTTGATTTCCCGTTCGATATTACTTTCCCATACAGGTTTGGGATAACGCACAAACAACCCGCGGATTGAAGCATCAGATTGGCCTTCGGCTATCAGGGTCAGTTTGCCGGTAAGGGTTCCGTCGGGTTGAATTTCAGAATTCCCGGTGATCCTGATGAAATGTTTCTCCGGTGGAGATAAGGGTGTGATCTTCAGGTCGGCACCTTCGGGAATACCCATAAGGTAGTTCTGCTGCTGTTCAGCACTGGACCATAATTCCCTGACAAAGGGTACCCAGGTGGGGTCGAGCAAATGATATTTTCCATCAGACAATTTTGCCAGGGTTACACTGTGGTTGAATTGGTCGGCAGGGATATAATCAATACGCGAGCCTGCCATTGTCATTGCCGGGTATGATTCAAATCCTGCTGCGCGGAGCATGGTAACCAGCATGCCTGCTTTATCCTTGCAGACACCACAGCGGTCGAGGAAAGTCATTTCTCCCTTGTGCAGGGTATATCCTTCCCCTTCTCCCATGGAAATACCGGAATATCTGATCTCATCGGCTGCCCAGTGAGTGAGGCGTGAAATGGAATCCATCTCATTCACTGCACCTTCCAGTATTTCATCCACCTTTGCTTTTACTTCCGGTGTTACATCAAAGCTGCCAAAATCTTCATTTACACCATAAAACCATAATGATTTTGCGTACCAGTCGGGACTTGTTGAGATCAACAGCTTGGGTGCTACATCCGACCTTGATACCATCCATGGTTCACGTTTAAAAGGCTTTATATCTTTCTTGGCAAAAGTATATATCATTTTTTCTCCATCGGGCATGGCAGAGCATTGGACTTCCCCGTTGTAAAATTTATATTGAACAAGTTTGTCTTTGGGTATCCGGGTCTGATATACTTTTTCCTTTATGGGTTCATTATTCCAGAACTCCACGATATCATAAAAATGCCCGCGCATGGGAGGTATGTACCTGTCATCTTCATCATCAAAAAGCAAAGCATATGTAAATCCTTTCCTGAACAGAAATACTTCTACTGCATCGCCGGGCTCAAGCCTTCCCACTTCAATCATCTTTTCCCGTGCCCCCCAGTAGAGCATACGTGCAGGAGCAGGATAATCCATCACCTTGCTCATGTCCAGTGATTCGATGCTTCCGTTTTTTCTGTAAATAATAACTTTTTGGATGTCGACATAGGCTGACAATGGATCATAGCCAAATGTGATGTCGTTGATATCCTGCGCCCCTTTTGCCGTTAACACCTTGTAGAGCTTATGGATGTTAACAAAACTCAAACCGCTTTCCTGTACGTCAACCATGGTGCTGTCAAAGATGGTCAACAGATTGGCATCGGGATATTCATCAGCTCCTCCTGCATCTTTGATCAGGTTGATGATTGGATTAGCCGAAAGGGCAAGAAAAACAAATGAGAATAAAAGGCATGTAAATAACTTTTTTATCATAACAGAAATTTTTTTGGGATTCATATAAAAGCGTAAAAATAACATTCCCCATCAACAAATTGATCAGTAAAATAAATTAATATTTCCCTGGAAAGGAAAAACTCCTGGAAAATGTTTAATTTTATTAAATAAATTTAACTCGCAACTTGTAATTTGTAACCCGTAACCTAAAACAATTATGAAAAAACATTTACTTCCGATCATTGCTGTTGCAAGCATTTCTTTTTCTTTATTTTTCTTGCAATGCAGCCAGCCTTCACAGCCTGAAAATACATTTTCTTTTGTATTTCTGGCGGATATACATGTGCAGCCTGAGAAGAATGCCACCGAAGGGTTCATGCAGGCGATAGATACTATTAACAAATTAAAGCCTGACTTTGTGATCACAGGTGGTGACCTTATCATGGATGCACTGTGGCAGACTTATGGCAGGGCTGACAGTCTTTATACATTGTATACCGAAACCGTCAAATCCTTTGATATGCCGGTTTATAATACAATGGGCAACCATGAGATCTTTGGTATTTACCCAAGCAGCGGCGTTGAGAAAAGCCACCCTGAATATGGTGAAAAGATGTATGAGAACCGCATTGGCAAGAGATATTATTCATTCAATTATAATGGCTGGTACTTCCTGATATTGGATTCTGTTGAAGATACCGAAAAGGGTTCCTATATCGGTAAAATTGATGAAAAGCAGATCGAATGGATCAAAGAAGAACTGGCAAATATTGATTCGGTATCTCCGATCGTATTGAGCACACATATTCCTTTTATTACCATATTCAAACAGATTTATTATGGCACAACGCTTCCCAATGATTCTTCCCTGGTTATTGTTAATGGAAAAGAAGTGCTGGACCTGTTTGAAGGCCATAATCTGAAACTGGTTTTACAGGGGCATTTACATACCATTGAAGATATTTATGTTGATGGCACTCACTTCATAACCGCTGGAGCGATTTCTGCCAGGTGGTGGACTGGTCCCAACCGTGGTTTTGAGGAAGGCTTCGTGCTGGTCAAGGTGAAAGACAACGATTTCGAATGGGAATATGTGGATTATGAATGGGAGGTTGAGGAAAAGGAAAAGATATGAATAAGATCATTTGCACTTTCATCTTTTTGATCCTGATCAACTATACACAGGCCCAGCCGGATCCATGGCTCACCCATTATGAAAAGTCAAATTGCCTTGAAACCGCCGGTTATGACGAAGTTATCCGTTACAGCAAGATGCTGGCGCAGGCTTCTCCCTTGGTTCATTACATGTCTTTTGGCACAAGTCCGCAGGGCCGGGAATTGCCCTTGCTGATTTTTGATAAGAATGGCAATTTCGATCCTGAAACAGCCAGGGCATCCGGCAATATTATCCTGCTCATTGAAGCAGGGATACATCCGGGTGAGGCTGACGGGACTGATGCGGTACTGATGCTCATGCGCGACATGATCATTAAGAAAAAGCTTTTCCACTTGCTTGATCATGTTACATTCCTTTTCATTCCTGCTTTTAATGTGGATGGGCTGGCACGGTTTGGCCCGTATAACCGTATTAACCAGAATGGCCCTAAAGAAATGGGATGGCGGGCTACTGCTCAGAACCTGAACCTCAACCGGGATTTCCTTAAAGCCGATGCTCCGGAGATGCATGCATGGCTGAAGCTCTTCAACCGCTGGTTGCCGGATTTCTTTGTTGATTGCCACACCACCGATGGTGCGGATTACCAGTATGTACTGACTTACATGCTTGAGATATTTGGTAATATGGATGCCGACCTGACTACATGGCAAAGAGATGTTTATCTGCCCTATGTTAAAAGTGAAATGGACAATACGGAATATCCTGTTTTCCAGTATGTTACTTTTCGCAGATGGCATGATCCCAGGAGCGGGTTGATCTCCGGTGTGTCACCACCAAGGCTCTCACATGGATATACGGCTTTACAGAACCGGCCAAGCCTCCTGATTGAGACACATAGCCTCAAACCGCATAAAATCCGTGTGGAAGCAACATACTACATGCTGCAATATACTGCTGAGCTTTTAAATAAAGAGTATAAAACTGTAAAACAACTGATAAGCACGGCTGATGCTTTTACAGCAAGCAAAAAGTTCCGGGAAGAACCTTTTCCGGTAAGTTTCAGGCGGTCATCCGGTGACAGTGTGATGGTTGAATTCAAGGGTGTTGAATATACAGCAGAAAGAAGCGATCTTACAGGAGGTTACTGGTTTAAATACAGTGATCGGCCAAAGACCTATGTTTTGCCATGGTTTAATAAGCCGGAACCCGAAATGAAAGTAAAGCTTCCCGAAGCCTATATCATTCCACCGGAATGGACAGAGGTTATTGAAAGGCTTAAAATACATGGGATAAAACTGGATTATCTATTGGAGCCTGCTGAAGTATCTGTCGAAACTTATTTGTTCAGGAATCCAAAATGGCGCCAGGCACCATATGAAAGCCGTCATCCGATGACCAATATTGAGTACGAAGTGATCGATGAAAAAAGGATATATCCTAAAGGTTCAGTGCTGGTTGACATGAACCAGCGCTCAGCCAGGGTGATAGCCCACATACTTGAACCAAAGGCAAAAGATTCCTATGCTTACTGGGGTTTCTTCGATGTAATCTTCGAGCAGAAAGAATACGGCGAAACCTATGTGATGGAGGGCATTGCAAGAGAGATGCTGGAAAAGGACAAAGCCCTGAAAAGGGAATTTGAAAGAAAAAAAGCCGAAGATAAAAACTTCGCCCAAAGCCAGTGGGATATGATGAACTGGTTCTATAGCAAGACACAATACCGGGATCAGAAGAAAGATAAGTATCCTGTGGGAAAGATATATGAACATAAGGTTTTAGAGAAATTATTGAAAATAAGTGAAAAGTGAAAAGTGAAAAGAACCCTTACCGTCCCTCCCTCTCCCTACTCCCTACTCCCTACTCCTTACTCCTTACTCCTTACTGCTTACTGCTTACTGAC
>JAUWGC010000198.1 GCA_030606625.1 Bacteroidales bacterium
GACTGATCTGCCAAGTGGAATTTATAAGTACAAACCCATCGGGCATAAGCTCGTAAAGATAGCTGAAGGTGATATAAGATCTGAACTTTGTGCTGCTGCTTATGGCCAGAAAATGATTATGGATGCTCCTGCTGTTATTGTATATTCTGCAATTTTTGAAAGAACAACAAAAAAATATGGGAAGAGAGGAAAGGAAAGATATGTATACATGGATGCCGGGCATTCGGCTCAAAATATATATTTACAAGCTTATTCTTTAGATATTGGGATATGTGTCAGTGGCGCTTTTTCAGACCCTGAGGTTAAAAAGGTAGTAAATATGACAAAAGAAGAAGAACCTTTATATATAATACCTTTGGGTAAGCAAAAGTAAATAACATTTCTCGCAAAGGCGCAAAGCCACAGAGAAAATTAGAAGACAAGAATAATCAAATCTCCGGTTTGTAGAGGCTAAGACACAGAACTTAATTTTTGATATTTTCTGTAATTTATATATCCCAATATTGAAATAATAAATACTATTGCAACGGTATAGTATACAAAGCCTGGTATAGGTACCGGATCTCCGCCGGCATAAGAATGTAAGCCTGTTAAATAATAATTGACCCCGAAATACGTCATAAGAACTGAGCTGAAGCTTATCAATGCAGCAAAGTTAAAAGCAAAGATCCCTTTCAGATCCGGTATTAATCGCATGTGAATCACAAAAGCATATACCAATATAGTTATCAGTGCCCAGGTTTCTTTGGGATCCCATCCCCAATACCTGCCCCACGATTCGTTGGCCCAGACAGCCCCGAGAAATGTACCAACAGTGATCAGGAATAATCCGATGATTAAATTCATTTCATTGATATTGGTAAGTTCTTTAATGAAAATATCAATTTTTCTGAAATTATTTTTTGTCTTAAAGTTCATCAGCACAAGGTTAAGAAATCCCATCAGGGCTCCTATGCCAAGAAAACTGTAGCTCGCAGTGATCACAGCGACATGTATCACAAGCCAGAATGATTTTAAGACAGGTACAAGGTTTGTGATTTCCGGGTCGAGCCAGCTTAAATTGGCCACCATCAATGTCAGGGATGCAAGGATGGCGGTTGTGGCAAGTGTTATTTTTGACCTTCCTGCAAATATTAGTCCTGACAGAATCACTGCCCAGGCAATGTATATCATTGTTTCATATCCATTGCTCCATGGTGCGTGTCCTGAAATGTACCATCTGGCCGATAAACCCAGGGTGTGAAAAACAAAAACAATTATCAATAAACCGATGATAAATTTGATAAGGACAGAAAGACTGAGTTTTGGATTTAATATGTTCGTGAAAAGCAATATAATGAGGATAAATCCAATAAGGCCATAAATCGGAAAAAGCCGTTTAAAAATATTGAGTTTATTATACAGGATCTCAAGGGAAATTTTTGTTTTTGCCGGAAGGATAGCTTTACCGTATTTTTTCTGGAATAATTTAATATATTCGAGATGTTCATCGGCATTATCCCAGTTACCGGTCTTTATTGCTTCATTTATGGTGTTAAAATATAATGGCAGGATATTCTTGACGAAGACAGCATAAGTGGAATCAAAATTCTGATCAGCATTAATGGCTGCATACCAGGTGAAATTAATATCATCAGGCCTGGGGAATATCCTTAGTAAACTGCCGGTGTATACCATATAACAAATATTTACTCTTTCATCCACCTTGATAACATCCTTATCGAAACTGTTCCTGGAAGCGGGTTTTTTATTGTATGCCAGATCAACAAAGGTTGTCAATTTATATTGACCATTAAAAAGATTAACGAAATTGTTGAATGAAGCATATTTTCCATCAATGCCAATTAGTTCTTTAAGCTGTGGGTCGGAAACCTTGATCATCCGGATGTTTTGCCAGTAAGCCGGTTGAACAAGCATCCCCAGAAAAACCTGGTCTGCATTAAGTCCGTATATTTTCTCCTTCCTGGCAACTTTCCGTAATACTTCGGAGGATAATGTGTTGATTGGCTTGACCCTGCCACTTTTATCCTGCATCAGCAGTTTGCCAAAATCTTTCGTGTGTTCCGGATCTATGATATGCTGGTCATCAACCGTATTCTGGCCTACCAGAATATTGCCCGTAAAAAATAATCCCAGGAACAATACAATGCCGGTTGTTTGCCTGCCCGTTTTCTTTATCCTCGAAGAAGCTTTTGCCAACATCCTGAAACGGCTGTTTTTCATAAATAAATTTAAAAACATACCTGCTATTAGGATCACATAT
>JAUWGC010000164.1 GCA_030606625.1 Bacteroidales bacterium
ATTACAAAATAAAAATTTGTTATTTTAACAAGTTTTATTTCCGTTAAAGACTTTTGTCTTTTTACTTTTATCTTTTATCTTGCAGTATACTGCGTTATGTTTATACAAAGTTAAACATTATTTGTTGCGAAAGAAAGTACATTATTCCTGGTAAGAGCTACACGGTAGTTTTATTTTTGATTTAACCGGCTAACTGCCTCCTTAATGGAAGTTCTTTTACCGTTGATAAAAGCAATGACAAATGCATCTTTATATTGTTTTTGCTTCCGTATCTCATTTTGTAAGCGGATAGCATCTTCCAGATTATCTTTGTTACCAACCGTATACTTATAGGTTTTGTTGTGGTAATATTCCTCAATTCCTTGCAATCCTGTGAATATTTCAATATTTTTTGGCTTTGTGGAAGTGGCAAACTGAATTTTAAATTTGACATTATCCTTTTTTGTTTCTTTATTATCTTTATTATTAACGATTTTTGAATAAGCAAGATTGCCCGCCTGTTCCATTTCATTATAATATTCTTTAAATGCCCTGTAAATGGCTGAAGCAATATATACCTGCCCGTCTTTCGACATCAGGAACTTTTCATCTTTAAGGTTTGTCAGATAACCTGTTTCAATAAGAATACCAGGCATGGCAATGTTATACAGAACCAGAAAACCTGCCTGATAAACACCTCTGTCTTTTAGATTAATCTTTTCCTTGAATTGGTTTTGTACTTTTGATGCAAGTATTGTACTTTGTTCCAGATATGCATTCTGGAAAAGGGTTAATGTAATATAGTCTTCGTCCTGGTTAGGATCAAATCCTTCATACATGTCTGCATAGTTTTCCTCCTTCAGGATAGCGGCATTTTCTTTCTTTGCAACCTCAAGATTTGCCTGGGTTTTGTGTAATCCCATTACGTATGTTTCGGTGCCATAAGGTTTAGAAGAGGGATTAGCATTGCAGTGGATAGAGATAAACAGATCTGCCTTATTATTGTTTGCTATATCGGCTCTCCTGTGTAATTCAACGAATTTATCGGTTTTTCGGGTATAGATGACTTCAACATCCGGCAGGTTTTTCTCTATGTAATAACCGGTTTTTAGTGTAATTGCCAGGACAATATTTTTTTCTTTAGAATGTTTTCCTATTGCTCCCGGGTCTCTACCACCATGACCTGCATCAATAACTACCTTTCTGATTTTTTGCTGTCCATACCCATATAATCCGACAAATAGTAAGAAGCAAACGATACCAAAAATCAAACCTATTCGTTTCACCTAAATAATATTTTAGTTAGCTTTGATTACTTGAAAGCAACTGTTTATTTATTGATTAAAAATAATTGTCTTACACACACGCTAGTACAAAATTAGCATATATAAAAAGAGCTGGATTAAATTGTTTATTAATTTATTAACAAGGTACCGGTTAAAATATTGTATCGTTTTTATGCCTTTTATACTGATGGATTTCATGATCGGGGCACAAGAAGATACATCACGAAGAATTATCAACGACTCCATAGTATTCATGGAAAGGATTATTCTTCCTGATACCACATTAACTGAATTCGATAGTGCTTACCTCGTCAGTATCCGGGATATTGATGATACTAACGGAATTGACACCATAAAGCCTAAAAAGACTGTAACAGGCTTGAAATCAAAGGTGAAATACGGATCCATGGATTCCCTCCGCTTTGATATCAATAAGCAGATGGTGTATATTTACGGTAATGCAGAGATATATTATGAGGATATAAGTTTAAAATCAGCATACATAGATATTGATTTTCAATCAAACCTGGTATTTGCAACAGGTTTGAAAGATACCACCGGAAAAGAAAGAGGTTTGCCGGTTTTCTCGGAAAAAAGCATGGAATTCCAATCCCGGACAATGAAATACAATTATGAAACAAAAAAAGGCCTGATCCTGGATGTTGTGACACAGGATGGTGAAGGGAATATTTATGGTTCAATAATCAAAAAAATGCCGAACGATGAAGTGAACATTAAAAAAGGATCGTATACAACTTGTCCGCCGTGTGAGAATAAGGATTATGAATTCAGGTATTATAAATCAAAGGTTATTCCGGGTAAACGAATAGTTACCGGACCGGCCTATCTTGTGATAGAAGATGTCCCAACCCCTCTGTTTATTCCCTTCGGCATCTTTCCCAACCGAAGTGGTCAACGCTCAGGTATTGTTATTCCGACATGGGGTGAATCAGCCAAACGTGGATTCTATTTTGAAAATGGAGGATATTACTGGGCTATAAATGACTATATGGATTTAAAACTTGTAGGAGATATATATACACCTGGAAGCGGGGCTGCTAAACCTTCCATGCGTTAGAACACAAGGTATAAGTACAGGGGAAATTTTAATTTTATTTATGCAGTGAATATCCTTAACGAAAAAGGGTCTCCTGATTATAAAAGAGACAGGGATTATTCCATCAGATGGGTTCATCATCAAGATCCAAAGGCCAGGCCAAACAGCAGGTTTTCTGCGGATGTCAATGTAAAGAGCAGTAAATCAAACTATTATAACCCAACCAGTGCGCAGGATTATCTTTCCAATACTTATCAGTCCAGTATTTCATACCAGACCAACTTTGCCGGTAAGTATTTTTTAACAGTGAATACCAATCAAAGCCAGAGTACAATTGATCAAATGATGAATATCACCCTGCCTGAAATTACTTTTTCTGTTTCAAGATTTTACCCTTTGAGAAATCAATACAGGGTAGGCAAGTTCAGATGGTATGAAAACATAAGTATTGACTATTCAATGGCTGCTAAGAATACTGTATCCATTGCCGATTCATTGCTTTTCAAGCCCGGTGTTTTTGACGAAATGAAAAATGGTATTAGACATTCATTACCTGTTAGCAACTCCATTAAATTATTGAAATATCTTACCTGGTCCAACAGGATCAATATCAATGACCGGATGTATTTCAGGTCAATTGAACGTTACTGGACTGACGATACACTCATCTCAAACGGGGATACCACAGTGGGATATGTTAAAACCGATACCATACCCGGTTTTAAAAATGCAATAGATCTCAGTTTCTCATCTTCAATCTCCACAAAACTATATGGCATGATGCAATTTGGCAGAAAAAGCCCGCTTCAGGCAATAAGGCATGTTCTGACACCTTCGGTTGGATTTAGTTATACCCCTTCCTATGCTGGGGAAGTGTGGGGGTATTATAAGACTTATTATGATCCTGATAAAGATAAGGATGTCGAATACTCTATTTTTGAAGGGAGTTTATATGGGTCTCCACCGAAAAAAAAATCCGGCAGGGTCAATTTCAGCCTTGCCAATAACCTGGAAATCAAGATCAGGTCGAGAAAAGACACTATTACAGGGACTAAAAAAATAACATTGATAGATAATTTTACTATTTCTACCTCGTATGATCTTGCCAAAGATTCACTCAGATGGTCGAAAGTAAGAATGGGTGGCCGTACAAGGCTCTTCAAGGGATTTGATGTAACATACTCAAGTTCCTGGGATCCTTATGTCCTTGATTCATCAGGAACAAAAAACCTGAATAAATTTGAGTGGACTGAAAACCGCAGACTGCTGCGACTGGATAATACAACCTGGAACCTTGGATTACTTCTGACCCTGAACCCCAACATGTTTAAAAAAGCAAAAGCTACAGATCGCCTTCCTGCATCCACTGTGAGTACTGCAGAAGAAATTGACAATATCAATAAA
>JAUWGC010000201.1 GCA_030606625.1 Bacteroidales bacterium
GCCTCCTGCTACCTGTTGTAGTATCGCTATCATATAAGCAGGAAGTGGATCTTCTTTGTTTTCGAGGTAACTTATTAAGGTGTCTTTCTTCAATTCATCGGGATTGGCAGACAAAATTTCAAACAAAACATCATCTGGGAACACGTTTGTCCTGTCGGAGGTTTCCATCAGCACTTCCATGGAAAGATGCGGCGAATGGCCGAGAAGCTGAGCACGTAAATTCCACATATCGTAAGGTTGTGCAGTCTGTATATCAGTTAGTTCTGCTTCTGTATCACCCCCATCGATCAATGATTCATACTGTGATTGAACATTGTTATAATTATTTAAATTATCTGTAAATTCTGTTTCTTTCTGAAGCTTCTCGTTAGCAGTTAATTCAATATGCCCTCCGCCTCCATAGTGATCGGGACAGGAATTTTCTATGCTTCTTGGTTCATTGGTAACATGATACAATTTTTCATCAACCGGAATTTCATCCGGACAATAATCACAATAATAATAACCAATTTCGAACTCCCCACCGTTATAAAAATGCCATGTTGCAGCGGGCGAAAAGGTATTTCCGGTTACCATATCATCATCTCCCTGCCTTGCCTGAATGCCTGATGGCCATTCAGAAGACACAAAGAAATCCGCGTAATTCCCCGTGTTTTGATTGCAATAATAGGCAAGGCCCTGCCATATCCAATTAAGTATCCAGTTTTTTCCAGAGGCATAATTTGCGTAACTTAATCCTTCCAAGGTATCCCTGTAAATTTCATCATAACCTGTATTTGTATTGTTAATTCTTATGCCGAAATAATTCCCTAATGGAGCACCTTGAGTTTTAGTTAAGTAGTTGTCCTCTATAGCAAAGCCAAATGCATTATCAACATCAATTCCATAACCATAAGGATAACCACATGAACCATTCCCTGTCTGGTCATAGCCTACTTGAAAATTACAAGATACAATAACAGCATTGTTAACACCTGAAACATATACCCCTGTATGATTGTTTACAAAGTTTGCATCCCTCACCTGGAATGTGTGAACGTATTCCGGGGATGAATAAGCCCCTATGGCCCAGTAAAAACCGTTAAATGAACTTGGGAATGTGTATTGGGGAGGGCAAGGAGTTATTGGTTGCGTACATGCTGTTTTTACATCAAAACCTGCACCATATGCAGCAATGCCCAAATTCCATTGCGAAACATGATTTACGTCGGAGTTTGTAAATGTGCATCCGCGAAAGTTGATACCTTTTACTCCATACAGATCTGCATGCTTGTAAAAGATGGTGTTGCCTATATTGTCAATATTAATATCAAAGGTATCCAATCTAAAACAACTCAGGTTATCCATACGCATATCTACCTGGTATGGATTAAAGTTTTCGTAAGGTATAAAATGAACCGCTTTTGTGTTGTTGATAAAGTTTGTATTTGTAGACCGTACAATTCCACCGGTTGTGTCCCAAACAATAACTTTAACTCCTGTCTCAGGATCAATTATCGTTTTATACAATGCCACAGCAACTTCGGAATATGAAACCTCAGAGTTATTTTTTAATTCCAGGTACCCCTGGTAACATTGACCATCGATTGTAAACTGATGTTTATCTTTAATCCCCCAGACCTCAATGCCCTGCCACTTTTCATAGCAATCAACAAAGTAAGTCAAAGTTGAATGATCTACAATCAGTCGTGCACTATCTTCAACAATAATTTTTCCGTACAATCCGAACTGAAGATAAGAGTCAATGATTTTTAGTTCATTTCCCTTTTTAATAATAATTCCTTTATTGTAAATAGAATCATAATTTACCCATTCCTGATCTGTGTCAACTATGACAAACTCATCAAAGTCGAACAAATCAGGATCAACAATTATTTCAAATTCTTGGGTGAATGATTGATTTGTAAAATCTATTATTTCTACAGAATAATTTCCTTCACATAAATAGTATATATGATCATCATGACTTATTACTGTCATATTTTCATCATACCATGTATACGTGTATGGACTATGACCACAAGTTATTTCATCCTCATCTATCCAGGCTTCTCCATCACAATAGTCAGGACAAACATGCTTCAATTCAACTATAGCATTTAACGGACAATGTTCTCTACTGTTTTCAGGTAGTATGTAATAGTTATTGCTCTCAAATACTCTATAAGTTGATACGGTATACGATCCAGGCATATTGAATACCGTATATTCAAAATTACCATTTTGCATATT
>JAUWGC010000136.1 GCA_030606625.1 Bacteroidales bacterium
ATTATTCTTATTGATATGTATCACCGGCCTGTTGATTCTGCATTGGCAATCCTTGAGGACTGCTCAGGATTATTATTAACAGGTGGCCCTGATGTTTTTCCTGGCCTTTATGGTAAAATTGAGGATACTTCAAAATGTGACGGTGTTGACAGAAAGAGGGATACACTTGAATTGGTATTAATAAACAAAGCACTTGAATTACAAATCCCTATTTTGGGTATTTGCAGGGGACAGCAAATATTGAACGTTGCATTCGGGGGAACATTGATCGTTGATATACCCAGTGATTTCGACACAACAATAAAACACCGTTGCGCAGATAAATCTAACTGTTTTCATGAAGTGAAGATAAAACCGGAAAGCGAATTATATAAAACAACCGGGCAATTGGACGGAGTTGTAAACAGCAACCATCATCAGGCGATAGACCAACTAGCAGATGATCTTATCGCGATTGCTTTCTCCGGAGATAGCTTAATTGAAGCTATTCAATGGAAGAATATTAGTAAAAGACCATTTTTATTGGCAGTACAATGGCATCCTGAAAGAATGGATTTTGCAAATCCACTTTCATTACCCATTGCCAGGTGCTTTTTTAATGAAGCTAAAAAGTATAGCTTAAACAAAGAAACTAAACAAACCCAATAATATTGATTTAGCGTATTTGCTTAATGTCTTATAAAAATGTCGACCATGTATTATCATCCACAAATAACTGGATATATTCAGAAAACGAAATTGCCAGTTAAAGATGCTTTGATTGCATTGAGATTATTGATTCACAGTTCATTGCCGGATATTGACGAATCTTTTGTTAATGACAGGCCCGTATTTCTTTATAATAAGAAAATTTGCTATTTGCAAGTAAATAGAAACTTTGCCAGGATAGGGTTTTTCAATCCGGAAAAACTGAATGACCCAAATTTATTATTGAAAAGATCCCGTGAGAAAACAAAATATATTGAATTCCATTCTTTACAGGATATTAAGGACATACGTGTTACAAAATGGCTGAGAGAGGTTGCGGCAGAAGAACTTATGCCTCAGATTGCTTAATGTGCAGGCACTTAAAAACTATTCACTGCCTCGTAAGTCTATCAATTACTTCATCTGAACGATATATTTCCCGGTAGTGTCCTCCTTCCGGATGCTTTTTTAACTGGAGCTTATCGATCCAATAATCAGGGGAATACATCATTTGTTTTTGACGACATTTTGTAAATTTTCATTAAAAATATAAACTAAGCGGAGCGAAAAAACAAAGTTATATTGATTGTTTGTCCAGGGTTGATTTGTGATAATAGTTCTAAACTCACGTTGCCTGATCTTAATAATAGAATGAGCAATCCTGATGTTGAGATGTAATCTTTTCCAAAGTCTGAATCTAAGATCTCCTAAAAGACTATAATCATTATTATTAAAAGGTATAGTATCCTGATATGCCGGTTTGTTACCACTGTCCTCAATTTCTTTTGCATGTACCAGTCTTCCCCAGGAAAAACCCAAACCGGCTGTTATTATATTCCTGTCACTATAATGTATAAGTACAGGAACTTCGACGTAATTAAGTCTCAGGTTATATTCCCAGGGGTATTTATCATTTGTTGGAGTTTCTTTCTGGAATGCACCTTTTTGTGAATAGGTAGTTTCAAGTGTAACATCCCAGTGTTGCTTAAATGGTATTATTACAGCAGCACCTATGTTTAAACCGATCCGTCGGAAATCGTAGAAGCCATTTACTTCGTCGCCGGCTACCTTTGACAGATTAAAACCTGCAATTACAGCTCCCTGGAACATTTGTCCATAAGAAACATTGGAGAATATAATTACTGAAAGGAAGGCCAAAAGACGTAATACATTAAATATTCCCGATTTCAACATAAAGGATAGATTTAATAATAATTCAAACGCTCACGAACATATAATATTTTTCATTCATACATTAATATCATTTACCCGTTTGTCAAGTCCTTCATTGATAACTCGATCCTTTTCCTTTCAATGTCAACACCAAGAATTTTAACTTCAATTTTCTGATTAAGTTTTACGATGTCATTAGGGTCTTTTACAAACTTATTTGCCAACTGGCTGATATGGACCAGGCCATCCTGGTGTACTCCAATATCTACAAAAGCACCAAAAGCAGTGACGTTAGTAACAATTCCCGGTAAAACCATACCTGGTTTCAAGTCTTCAATAGTATTAACACCTTTTGCGAATTCAAAAAAATCAAATTTTTTCCTTGGATCCCTGCCGGGTTTTTCCAGTTCCTTTATAATATCTGTTAATGTGGGCATACCAAACTGATCAGTTACAAATTCCTGCAGGTTGATCTTTTGCCTTAATTTAACATCCTTGATAAGTTCTTCTATGATGGCGTTTACCTTTTTAGCCATCTTTTCAACCACAGAATAACTTTCCGGATGTACTGCACTATGATCCAAAGGATTTTTTGCATCCCGTATCCTGAGAAACCCGGCAGCCTGCTGGAATGCCTTTGATCCAAACCGGGGTACTTTTTTCAGTTCATTCCTGGATTTAATAGGACCATTGGTATTTCTGTATTCGACAATATTTTGTGCCAGAGTAAGTCCGACACCGGAAACATATGACAACAATTGTTTGCTGGATGTATTTACCTCCACGCCAACCGTATTTACACAACTGATCACAGTATCTTCAAGGCTTTTTGCAAGTAATCTTTGATCAACATCATGCTGGTATTGTCCCACTCCAATAGATTTCGGGTCGATCTTAACCAGTTCTGCCAATGGGTCCATTAATCTGCGGCCAATAGAGACAGCTCCCCTTACAGTCACATCATAATCGGGAAATTCTTCCCTTGCCACTTTTGATGCAGAATAGACTGACGCTCCACTTTCATTTACCATCACGGCAATAATATCTTTTGTAAACCGGATACTTTTAATAAATTTTTCGGTTTGCCTGCCTCCTGTACCATTGCCAATGGCAATAGCTTCGATCTTATAAGCATCCACCAGGCTCTGTATCTTTCGTATAGCCTGTTTAACTTCATTCTGTGGCGGATGAGGAAATATGGTTTCATTATGTAATAACTTGCTTTGCCTGTCAAGGCAAACTACTTTACATCCGGTTCTGAAACCAGGATCTATTGCCAATATGTTTTTCTGGCCCAAGGGGGGTGCAAGCAATAATTGTCTTAAATTTTCCGCGAAAACTTCGAAAGCTTTTTCATCTGCTTTTTCTTTGGCTAATGATTTCATCTCTGTTTCCATGGAGGGTTGGATCAAACGCTTGTATCCGTCCTGGATAGCTATTCTTATTTGTTCAGATGAGTCGTTATCAGACTTGATAAATATTTTTTCAAGTATGGCGATGGCTTCAGACTTAGGTGGAGTTATGTCCAGGCTTAAATATCTTTCATTTTCTCCCCGGAACATAGCCAGGATACGATGAGAAGGAGCTTTAAGCAAGTTTTCTTCCCATTCGAAGTAAGATTTATATTTGATTCCTTCCTGTTCCTTTCCCCTGATAATATGAGATCTGATACTGGCTTTCCTTTTAAAAAGGTCGCGAATCACGGACCTGGCATATTTATGTTCATTGATCCATTCTGCAATGATGTCCCTGGCGCCTGATAAGGCTTCTTCAACTTCAATAACACCCTTATCTTTATTGATGAACTCTTTGGCCTTTAACCTTATTTGATCAATATGCTGGGACATAATTATCTTAGCCAGTGGTTCTAATCCCTTAGCTCTTGCAGTAGTAGCCCTGGTTTTCTTTTTGGGCTTGTATGGCAAATAGATATCTTCCAGTTCAGTTAATGAATCTGCATCCGCAATTTGTTGTTTCAATTCCACGGTGAGCTTTCCCTGCTCTTCAATGGAATGAAGTATGCTTTTCCTGCGTTTATCAATAGCTTTAAGTTGATCAAGCCTGTCCCTGATACTGGCAATCTCAAATTCATTCAGACTGTCAGTATATTCTTTCCTGTACCTGGAAATGAAAGGTATTGTTGCTCCCTCACTGAGAAGTTGAGCCGTATTACCAACCTGGTCAGTTCTGATGTTTAACTCTTTTGCTATTCTGACGAAATATTTTTTGTTCATCTTTGTGGTTAATAATCAATAAGCAATCATGTTCCGGAATTTTCGGATCGGGAATAACGAATAACTAATAACTTTCACTATAAACAAGCATCCAATTTACCATCTTTACTTTGATCCTGAAGATATTGGTTTTTCCCAATATTTTCTCAAATTTATTATAAAGTTCCTTAGCTGATACTTTTGATTGCTGATTATAAATCAATTTATTAAATATTATCATTCCGCCATTCATTAAACATTTTTTCAATCCAAAGATAAATTCCTCATCTTCGCATGATTCCGGTACATTAAAGTCTTCATATACATCAACGATAATCAGGTCATATTTTTTTTTATTTTCTTTCAAAAAATCAACTGCATCATTTACATAAAGTTCAATATTTTCCAAACGGCCAATGCCAAAATATTTATTTGCCAGTTCTATGATCTTCGGGTCTTTTTCTACTCCAACGATACTGCAATGTATCTCTAATTCCTTTTGTAAGATGTTAGCTACACTCCCGGCACCAAAACCCAGAATTAATACGCTTTTGATATTTATGTCTTTGATCTTAATCAGGTGGAATAATTTCCGGAAAACCTTGTGTAATCCACCAAAAGAATAATTAGAATGTTTTGCATTCAAAATATATTTATTGCCGGATTTTAAAACCTCAATGTATGGATTTACAGTTGAGTTAGATATCTCAATGATATTTCCAAATGTAAATTTGTTAACGGATTTAAATATTTTTGATATCAGCGTCATAACAAAACAGAAAAGCCATCCAAACGGACGGCTTACATTATCTTTATAATTTATTACAGTACATTTGGTTATCTTACTAAAGCAACATTCCCCTTCTTGGTGTATGTTTCCCCGGCTTTAACTTCATTACCCTGCAATTCATAATTTGCCACGTATACATATACACCCACAGGGCATTCTTCCCCATTTTGTTTGCCGTCCCAGCCCTTATCTAACTTGTTCGTCGCAAATATCTTCTGTCCCCACCTGTCATAAATGAGTAATTCATACTTAACAATATTATCCAGCAAAGTTTTTGGTCTGAATACCTGGTTCTCCGGTATTGCACTACCCGGCCTGAAAGAGTTAGGGAAATACATAGGCAGTTCATTCACCACCATCACCACAGCATTAGAATATGCAGGGTTGTTCAATATACATCCTCCCGAGGTGATCAGTTCGCATGTTACTGCCTGTCCATCCATCATTGTTGATGTTGTGTACGTACTATTCTGGCCACGCTGAACTTCTACTCCATCGATACGCCATAAATAGATCCCCGGAAAACCGGCCGGGTTCGCAACAGCCGTGAACATTACTTCTTCTCCCATGTATATCGGATTCATTGATGGTGTTACCAGGAGATTCATCATAAAGCTTTCGACCACCACCACATCTACACTAGATAAACCCTGGCAATTATATGGCTGAGTTGTTACTGTCAGGTTATAAGCACCTTCTGCAGTAAGGCCTGTATTTTGGATCACTGGGTTCTGCTGAGTATTTATATATCCATCAGGGCCCTCCCAGAGATATTGCGCTCCTGGTAAATCACAGTTCAGCTCAAGCGGGTCTCCCTCACATACCGGGGAATTACTCATTGCTGTTACTGTTACTGCCAGTCCTTCATTCTGTAATACCAATGCTGAACCATAGTTGGTTATACAGCCATGTTCATCCAATACCTGGATTGTATAAGTACCCGGTGACAGATTTTC
>JAUWGC010000046.1 GCA_030606625.1 Bacteroidales bacterium
AACTTAATACGCATCTGGATCTTAATTTCCGACCTGGTATTTCCATCGATCATATCCAGCCCTGTTCCAATCACTTGCCTGTCACTATAATAAGTTTGTGCAAATCTGATCCATAAGTCGCAAAATTTCAGGATTCTTAACTTAAGCATAAGATAATACCGCATTCCCTGCCCATAATATGGCAATACAGAATATGCATATAACACATCATGCTCATAAGTGTAAATCCTGGCATTATAATGATCCGTATCAAAAAGAGCGATTCGCATATTAACCTGATAAGACTTTTTTAATGGTTTATAAATCATATCCTGGTAAATAATAAAACCCCCAGGATTATTATTTAGATTTCGGTTGTCATAATTATTGATTCTTAAAGATGTGTATTCAACTCTGTATCTTAACCTGAAAACAGGAGACACTTCACAGGAAATATTAAAACGAAGGGATTTTTTTCTTCTGCTGGCAAGGTGGTCGAAATAATTATCACATAACGGTTCATTAATACAATTATTTTCATCTCTGTACCGGATGTAAATATCCAAATTAGGTGTAATCGGGAAATATCCCTGGACCATATATTCTTGCCCAACAGATGGAGCATCAATGCGATGCTTTAACCAGGGAAATCGGTAAAAATCAGCATAGCTGCTGATATGTATTTTTTTGAAGATATTGAAAGCCAATCCAAAATAATAACCTGTTTCATTTACAGAATTACTTCCTTCTGAAAAAGCATTATTGTGAAAATTGTGGTAATTTCCAGGATAATAACGATATAAAAATGAGAAAGTGAAATCAGGAACAGGCTGGGATATTAAACCTGATATTATGGCAGGATTCTGTATGTTATTGGCAGCTATCTCTCCGAATAAACTGATTTTGCCAGGAACTTTAATATCAAAATTGAAACCATAATTACTCAGTTTGTTTCCCTTGAAGCCAAATGTGTTATCGGGCCGTTCCATATGGATCAGATCGGCATCGAGGCTTGTCAAAGAAACTGTTACACCAGTTTTGATCCAGTTGTTCCGGAAAGAAATATTACCACCGTAAATGATCTCTCTGACAGATCGTTTATCAATCAGCTCGTTATAAGTTCTATGATATCCGGATTCCAAAAGAGATGTCACCGAAATGACATTCTGGTTAGAAATATCAACATCTTTGATATTTGCATCTATCTTGTGGTTAGAATAGTATCCGGTTATTTCCAACCTGCTTAATTGAACAGTAAAGGCAGCTCCACGCATGAAAATGTTTTCATTGGTGGCGGTATTGGGTTTTATACCTGCAGGATAGCGCTTGATCATAACGGCCTCAGCGGATTTCCCAAAAGCAAGACCCGACCACATTGTCAATCCCTGTCCGAATTGGAGATGATAATCCCCTACAATGACCTTTTTGAGAAAACCCAGATTTGAAGCATAAACGAAGCCTGACAAAAAATCAAATCCTTGTTCATAAGAATTACCGGAACCATTAATGATTGTATCCGGAATATTCTTATTGATCAAGATCTCTCCTGCATCTTTTTCAGCGGTAAAGCCAAACCTGAATAAGTTCCTGTATTTATAACCATACCTTAAATAAAGATAATCAGCTGATCCGATATACTTTTCATTTGGTTGTTGATTCCATATAGAATCAGGCAAATCCCTGTATCCATACCTGTTTTCAAGGATGCGTACATACCGGATAATAAGTTGGTTTTTACTGTTCTTTAAAACATTCTTTGGTGTAATTTTAATTTTCTCCTGCACAGAAACGGTGATGTAGGGTAAGATTTGCTGTATTAATTCCACGGTAAATCCTTCAATACATTGCAATTCGTAGATGGAAAGAAGAGAGCCATAGGTTTCCCTGTATTTTATAAGATTCTGAACTTGCCATGCATTAAGGATCATCAGCCCCATCAGTTCTTCCTCAGATGCATGATTAATATCGAGAGGGTTTTCCGCAGTGGAAGCAAGATCATCCAGGAGATCACTGAAGTCAAGCTCCTTGTCTGCCTTTTCTGTCATGAACTCGATCTGTTCCTCCAGGAAATCTTCCTTTTCCGGATACAGGGTATCTCCTTTCTGGGCATACAACCAATTACACAGACAAAATACACTAATGATGAATATTAACAGTGATCGGTTCATGGCCGGCGGCATGTTATTAAAATAGGTATATAATTGATAATTGCGGGGAATAACCAAGTACTTGATGAATAGATGAAGCCAGGTCGATCCTTAATTTATTAAGCAACAGACCGGCACCAAAAGCATAAGTAACCGGATTTGTCGAAACGCCCGTTCTGATAAAGAATTTTTGGTTAAAATTATATTCCAATCCTGTTTTTAGTGAAGGCTTTGTGGATAGCTGTTTTTCCGATTCGATAGAAATCAATAAATTCAGGGAGAATTGATAAGTGATCCCAAGTCGGAATTTTGTTGATAAACATTCATCATTTAATGCCAAAAGCCAGATACCTGTTGGGTTAAATGCATGGAATCCGATATTTAACTGCTCTACCGGTGAATATAATAATCCAAACTCAAAAGAAACAAGGTTTTTGTTCCCATAACCTTCACCAATGGCAATCCTCATATAATTAAGTTCAATACCAGCTGAGAAGGAATCACCAAAAGCCTTGGCATACGCAATTCCCAGTTTGCTTTCATTATACAAGTTATACCCAAAATAATTGATATTCAAGGCAAAAACCCCTGATCTTGTTGGTAAACAAAATCCGAATATCCTGTAATTTAATTCCTTAACGAGGAACTTATTCTCAACATAAATTCCTGCACTGATATTTTTTAAGAAGGCCAGGCCAGCCTGGTTATTTTGTATAGCCCAGAAATCTGATAATGCAACAGAGGCATTAGCCATTCCTGCTGATCTACCTCCGGCAGGATAATTAAAGGTGGCAGCATAGGAGCTTAATTGAATAAAACAGATTAAGACCAGGATAGAGTTTTGATAGTATTTTTTAGTTCCGGAAAACAACCAATTCTGATTAAAAATTAACTTAGTAGCAACAACTTCTAACTATTAATACATGGAATTGATAAACGTTCTGGAATTTACCGGAAAATTTTCCTATGTTAATCTATTGAAATTCAAAAGTTATGTGGCAGGGCATGATCTTACCGTTAACTGATTTATTAATACCGTTACCTGATTTATACTTTACTTTTGCACTTCTTATAATTATTTTTGTATATGTCGATTGGTTAATTGATTTTCTGTTAATCCAGATTTCATGTGCCCTTGAAGGCTAGCAGTTTTTTTCATAATTAATAGGTTTTTTCATAATACAATTGTGCTATTGCTTTTATAAATACCTAAGCCTTCAAGGGCTACCTTTAAGTAACGCCAGATGAAAAAATCCTCCACGCGGGAGGATTTTTTCATTATTAACCATTACCATCCAATTAGTATGTATAGAATAGGAGTAATATTCTATACGTCAATGTTAGCATACTTAGCATTCTTTTCAATAAATTCTCTTCTGGGGGGTACTTCATCACCCATCAGCATGGAAAACACCCTATCTGCTTCAGTTCCATTTTCAATTGTTATCTGACGAAGCGTTCTGAATTGAGGATCCATTGTTGTATTCCAAAGCTGATCAGCGTTCATTTCACCCAGTCCTTTATAACGTTGGGTATGAATGCCTTTATCGCTGCCATTGGCAGATAATTCAAGAATTACCTTATCACGCTCCTCTTCAGACCAGCAATAGTGTTGTTCCTTTCCTTTTTTTATCAGATATAGCGGAGGAGTGGCAACATAGACATTTCCATTATCGATCAATTCTTTCATGTACCTGAAGAAAAATGTAAGGATAAGGGTGGTAATATGACTGCCATCCACATCTGCATCAGTCATGATAACAATTTTATGATACCTTAACTTTTCAAGGTTTAATGCTTTACTATCATCTTCAGTTCCAATAGAAACCCCCAAGGCAGTAAACATATTTTTGATTTCTTCGTTTTCGAAGATCTTGTGTTGCATCGCTTTTTCAACATTCAGTATTTTTCCACGAAGAGGCAGGATGGCCTGAAATTTCCTGTCTCTACCCTGCTTTGCCGTCCCACCTGCAGAGTCACCCTCCACCAGATAGATTTCTGACAATGTAGGGTCTTTTTCTTCACAATCTGACAATTTTCCCGGCAGGCCCGATCCGGAGAGCACATTCTTTCTTTGAACCAGTTCCCTGGCTTTCCGTGCGGCATGCCTGGCAGTTGCAGCCAGGACTACCTTATTTACGATAATCCTGGCCTCTTTTGGATGTTCCTCCAGGTAGTGTGTCAGAGATTCGCTGACCATTTGATCCACTGCACCCATGACTTCCGAATTGCCAAGTTTGGTCTTTGTCTGGCCTTCAAACTGAGGTTCGGCAACTTTCACCGAGATTATCGCTGTAAGTCCTTCACGGAAATCATCCCCGTTGATATCAAATTTAAGTTTGGCAAGCATTCCTGACTTTTCAGCGTAATTTTTCAATGTCCTCGTCAAACCCCTCCTGAAACCGGAAAGATGTGTACCACCCTCATGAGTATTGATATTGTTAACATATGAATGCAGATTTTCTGCAAATGAAGTATTGTATTGCATGGCGATTTCGACAGGAACGTTATTCTTCTCTCCTTCAATAGAGATAGAAGTGTCCATGAGGCTTTCCCTGGTTTCATCAAGATAATTGATGAAATCGGTCAGCCCTTTTTCAGAATAGAATGATTGGGTGAAATAATTTCCATCATCATCGGTTTCTCTTTCGTCTTTAATTGTCAATCTGATCCCTTTGTTCAGAAAAGCAAGTTCACGAAGCCTTGATGAAAGTATACTATATTCGAATTTCTTAACATTGAATAAATTGTAATCAGGTTTGAAAGTAATCTCAGTACCCGATCGATCGGTATTTCCAATAGTTTTAACAGGAGAAAGCGGTTTTCCGTATTCATACTCCTGTATAAAAATCTTTCCTTCCCTGAATACTTTAGCTTTCAGACTGGAGGATAAAGCATTAACACATGACACGCCAACGCCGTGCAATCCACCGGATACTTTATAGGAACCCTTATCAAATTTCCCGCCAGCGTGAAGTAAGGTCATAACAACTTCCAGCGCCGAGCGATTTTCTTTTTCATGCATGCCTGTTGGAATACCTCTTCCGTTATCCAGAATCGTAACTGAATTATCTTCATGGATGGTCACGGAAATTTTATCACAATAGCCAACAAGCGCCTCATCAATTGAGTTGTCTACAACTTCGTTAACCAAGTGATGTAATCCCCTGGTGCTTAAATCTCCAATATACATGGCTGGCCGTTTACGAACAGCCTCCAATCCTTCTAAAACCTGAATGTTATCTGCTGTGTAGTTTTTGTGAGCAGAATTTATTTTTTCTTCATTGGTCATAATCAACAAGTTAGCTATCTAAATTACTTAAGGTTAAATTCTCAACTGCACCGTTAATCAGTATCTACGACTTACGGCATAAACTAAAAAACAATAACCAGACTCCCCGTCGCAAGCGACGGGGAGTGGCTTCATTGACTTTAATACAAAGATAAGAAAAATATTTGATATAAAATGTAGATAAATGCAAGAATATCAGTGTTTTTATTAACATTTTATTGTTAAATTCATATTCTTTTGTTGAGGCTTTGTTCCTAAATAATATCAAATAAACTTACCAGCCGTAACCAACAGGGAATCATACCATTGAATCAATGACACTTAATAATTAGTAAAAAACGTATTGCAATTTTGGATTTCCTCACCTATCAGAAAGCAAATGTAACTCCTGCCAAAAAGTTGAATTTTTGCACGGGATAATTATACCATTTTAAATAATTATTATTCAGGAGATTATTGAGATTGATAAAAAATGACAGCTTTTCAGTAAACTTGTATTCAAATCCGAGATTCAAGTCAATCCAACCATCAATCTTTTTAGCAACAATTTCTGTATCATTAAATGTTTTAGCATACATTGAACTGTTTGCAAAAACATCACCTCTCATGATGATTTTCTCCTTTAGAGTATATTCTATTCCAAAACTCAGCTTAAAATTAGGTTTTTGCCATGGCTTTTCTTCCTTATCCATTGAATAGCCATAGTAATTTCCCCGGAGCAATAATCTCAGAAAACTATTCTTGTGATAATCCAGGCCTGCATTTATATACCACAGGTTAGTATTGTCATAAACCACGGTGAACATATTGTATAAACCATTCGAGGTATCATTCACAAAGAATGGCATCCTGTCAACGGTTAAGTTTGAAACTTCAAAATTGTAATCGGTATTTTGGAATAAATTACCATATATTCCAGCAAAGAACTTGAATTTATAATTGGAATAATCAAGAAGTAAAGAGCTGATTACAAATGGATTTTCCTTGCTGATTGCCCTAAAGGAATTCTTTTCAAAATTTCCACTGATTCCTGCATACACCGATAAAACATCTTCCTGAACATCAACTTCTGCTTTAACTTCAGGATACAGATGAAAATTTGTTATTGTATCCATTTGCATCGCAATATTAACACCAAAATAAAATTTATACTGGTCGAGGCTTGTTCTCAGAAATGGGATGAATTTTAATATTCCACTGTTATGCGATTGTAATGAATCCTTGTTTGTATAATAATTAAGATCAACTTCAAATCCTGCTTTTTTATATTCCGTACGTCTTGAATAATTAAATTTTTTAGTCACGGAACCATTCATATGGATATTATTTTCCGTTGCATTGTATTTATCAGTGAAGAAATAATAATTCAGTTCCAATGCCTGATTCATGGCTTTTAATGAAATATTGTTGCTTGACCAGCCGAGATTTGCCCCGAATGTTTGATAACATTGTTTAATATCATCTTTAGATAAATCAATATCAGGGAATTCATCCGGTCTAAATCCGTAATAATGCACAACATTTCTTTTATAGTAAATACCCCCTTTCAGGGCATTGCTCTTCAAAAACTTCTTGCCATATATATTCACTTCACTATTACTGTAACCACTATTGGCATAATCTTTTATATTTCCCGCAGACGAAATATGTTTCAGATAAATACCAAGGGCATGATCATCAGATTGCAGGCTGTTGGCAGAGAATTCCAAATATGGTGTAATATAGTTACCAAATCCTGCTTTTACAAGGCTTTTCGTAAGTTTCAACCTGGGTTCTCCTGGCTTTCTTGTAGCTTTGATGGGCTCAGCCTTAACAGTTATTGGAAACTGCTTTGATTTAATACTATATTGCATCTGAGGTATATCAATTACCTCAGGTAATATGTCTGGATGAAAATTAATCTTGAATGCATCAGAAATGGTTGGTTTGTATGGCGCAATGATGGTCACTTCTTCATTTTCCCCCTGAGCCATGAGTTTATCAAAGGATCCATTTCCCAGAAAAACAAATACCATGATAAAAACCATGATTATGATGCCAAAACTGTTTTGCCTTATTTTTCCTTTTTTATTCAAGTGTTGTTTTCTGGTTGATTATTGTTTATTGTTTATTGAATCTAATTTCTGTTGGGCAATTATTATCAATTCAGGCCCTTTGTAGTTGTCAATTATGCTTTGCAGGGTTTGTTTGGCCTGAAATGTATTATCAAGTTTCATATAGACATCTGCCAGAAGAATAAAGCTTCTGGCTACCCAGTAATCATAAGCAGCATAATGGTCGATCAGCTCAAAGATCTGGTTCTCAGCCTCATGATATTTCCCTATTTCAAATGCCAGAAAAGCCAGGTAATACTTTGCTTCAGCCCCAATTTCAGTATCGGTAAGTTTTTCAGTAATTGTAAATTCTCTTTGTGCGTTGTTCAGATCATCGAGGTGAAAAAATGACCTGGCCAGATATATATGTGCTTCATTGATTATTTCATTGGAAACGGTTTCTGTTTTAAGCAACTTTTGTGCAGCAGCATTTGCCTGGTTATATTTTTCCAGAATGTAACTGCATCGCATCTGACCAGCCAGGGATATAAGTAAATTATTATTATTCCCGGCAACTTCTTCAAGCTGTATATAATATTTCAAAGCTTCAGGGTAATTTTTCAATTCATAAGTTATTTCTGAAGCATTAAGCAATGCATTTGTTGTAAACCCGGATCCCGGAAGGTTGATCACGTTACGTAATGCCTTAAGGGCTTTTTTATTATCTTTTTTCCGTATCAGGCATTCGGCCTTATAATAATTTGCATTGGCAGAGAAATAACCGTTAGGAAACCTGTCAATGTATGAACCGAATGCTGCAATTGCATCATCACACCTGTTCTCCATATAAATGTTTTCTGCTGCTATATAGGTTATTGAATCCTGCTCAGTCATAGATACATCGGTAAATGATAACCCGTTGGCATATGTATAGTATTCATCAACCTTATTAAGATCTATGTATATATTTCTAAGACTGGCAAGTGCTTCTTTCGACTGAGGAGAACCAGGATATTTTTCAATTATATTTTTCAACGTCCTGATAGCCTGTTCATTTTTATTCTGGCTGTAATAAATCAGTCCGGTTTTTAGCATGGCTTTGGTAGCATAGCTGCTTTTAGGATGTTCTTTTACCACCCTGTTAAAATAATCCAGTGCTTTTTGTTCGTCATTTAAGATGAGATAGCTGGTAGCAATCTCATATTTAGCATCATTAGCCAGTGGTGATTTCGGATAATTTTTGAGCATCAGTTTAAGAGTATTGATCTTATCATTGAATTTACCCGATGCTCCCTGTGTAATGGCTTTCTGTCTTAAAGCATAATCGGTATCAATTAATTTCATCCTAATAGCCTCATTATAATTTCGGATGGCTTGCTTGTATTCTTTAATGATGAAGTAACAATCTCCGGTACGGATGTATGTATCATTTATCATCTTCAGATCAGCATCTTTATGTTTATTTATAAATTTTTTAAAATATGTAATTGCATTTTCATAGCTTTTTCTTTTAAAATGGGCATAACCCATGTTATATAATGCAACAGGATAAATATCGGACTGAACTGCAGAGCCGGAGGAGAGATATTCCCGGTAATATTTTATTGCAGCCCAGTAATTATTCTGCCGGTAAAAAGCTTCACCGATCCAGAAACTGGTTTCATTTGTTATTTTTTGGTCAAAGTTATAATCTTGTGACCGTTTGAACATGTTAATGGCTTCGTTAAATTCATTCTGGTTGAATAATTCTATTCCCCTGAAAAACAATATCTTTTGGTAAGCGACATCCAGCTCTTTGGTTTTGTTTTTAATCTTTCCAATAGATTCAAGTGCTTCCGAATAATTGTTTGTGGATAAATACAGGTTCACCAAATACGTATAGGCTTCATTGATCCGGTCGGAATCGGGATAGTCACTAATATATTTTTCAAGATTGGAGATAGCAGTAATGTATGGGTCCCGGCTGACCTCCATACTGAGTTTTGCATAATTGAACAAGGCATCTTCAGCAATTTGCTTGTCAAAATCATATTTAAATGCTGTTGCAAAAGCAGTGGACGCAAATTTTTTCTGATCAGTTTTAAGATAGCAATAGCCAAGATGATAATATGCATTTTGTGAAAGCTCATCATTTTCTTTGGCTACGTCCTGAAAATAGTATATGGCATCCTGGTAGCGGCCGTTTTTATATAAAGTGTATGCAAGCTCATAACTGTTTTCACGACTTAATGCTTTCCTGGAAGACCGTTCATGAAATTTAAGATATTGCTCCGCTTCTTTGTAATTTCCATTCTGATAATAAGCATCTCCAATCAACAAAGCCAGTTCGGGTTTGTCCTTGTTGGAAGCTGAATTATAGAGAGGTAATGCCATATCCAGCATCTCATCATAATTCTGTTGTTGATGATAAATATGTGCCAGGAATAAAGGTGCAATTTTATTGTATGCTCTTAGTTCTTTGATCTTTTCGAAGTTCTCAAGTGCTGATTCATAATCTCCTTCGAGATAAGCGATATAGGCGTAATAATAGGTTGCATCGGGAGTATATCTGGTATCTCCGTTAATCAGCTTTCGAAATTCCGTTTTAGCCCTGGAATACTTTTCTTGTTTGAATAAACAATAACCTTTCTTAAAAAAGTATTCTGATCTTTCATCCTGATTCAAGTTGTAAATATTCACCTCCTTTAATAACGCAAGGGCCTTTTTGTATTTCCCCTTTTTGAACTGTAGTTTTCCATACTGAAAATAGGCCAATTGACTGTTTGAATGATCAGGATGGTTCTCTATGAAAGACATCAGTTTATATTCAGCGTCTCCATTTTCTAATTCCAGGGCACATACAGCATCATAATATTCAGATTCTATGCGTATTAAAGATCTTTTGTTTTCAATAGACTGAATAATTTCTGTGAATTGCTCCTGTGCAGCACCATATTTGTGTTTTTCAAATAATTCATAAGCCAGGCGGTACTTAGCTTCCGGTTGTTTGTAAATGGCAGTCTGCTGTCCAAAAATTATTTCAGCAGGCCATAAGATTAAAAATGTGAATAGCGACAATATGAATATGTATCTATTCATACTCAGATAATTGGATAAAGAAACAAATGTATTAATTAGAGTAGCTGAAAAAACAAAGGAATGATTTAAATTATTAACAAGGTTGTTAAGAAATTTAACGAAATGATAAAGAAGATATTATAGAGAAGATAGAAATTAATGAATAGTTGAATGGGTTGAACGTTAGCACTTGAGTATCTTAACACAAAAATTCAAAACTCAAAACTAACCGCACATCCCATGTCTTTAAAGAGAATATTAAATAAAAAACTGCAGTTCTGTAAGCAGGATTCTGTTCCGCCTGATGGCGGATTCTATCATTTATCTGGAACTGACGTCACCATCAGTTTCAAGCAACCCACCCATTCCGATATCCTTCAAATCAAAGGAAATAGAGCGAGCAACTCTACAAAGCATACAAATCCCAATTGATCTGCCTGCTTCACCGGAACTTATTTGGTCTTGCAACCCATAAGGTTTACCCCACTGCCATGTCACCAAAACAGTGCGTGAGCTCTTACCTCACATTTTCACCCTTACCCATACGGGCGGTTATTTTCTGCGGCACTTGCTGTTCCTGCCTATAGGCAGGACCTTCCCGTTAGGAAGTATGGTGCTCTGTGTTGTCCCGACTTTCCTCCCCGGTAAAAATATTGGCCATCTAAAAATTAAATTGTCAAAAACAAAACCGGAGCGATAGAACAAACTGCAGTTTTATGATGCAAAATTAGCGAAAATCAGCATAAATAACAAATATGGATATCTTGTCCAAAAAAAGTTTTCCTATTTTTACCCCATGTTTTTTAAGAAATACCGGTCTGTAAAAAAAAGATTCCAATTGTTCTTACCTCCATTCGTTGGGTATTCATTTATTTTTCTCCTCAGACTACTGTTTACAAATAAAGTATCTTTCCGGTATTTGCTGAGATCCTTTATCATTGTTTTGATCAGCTTTATCGGCATTCCATTCAGGGTTTATGAATATTGGCGGACAAAGAACATGCTGGCCGGAAGAAAGCTTCCCGAATCTCCTATATTTATTATTGGCCATTGGCGTAGCGGCACAACATACCTGCATAATATTCTTTGCCAGGATCCTCAAATGGGATACGTTACAACATATCAAAGTGTTTTTCCGGAAAATATGTTCAGGGGATTTGGCAAGTGGTTGTTCAAATCTTTCATGAAAATAGCAATTCCTGTTTCCAGAAAAGGAGATAATGTAAAACTCGGAGTAGAATATCCGCAGGAAGAAGAATTCGCTCTCGGTTGTAAGCATAATTGCAGCTTTTATCATTTCTGGTTTTTTCCTGAAAAAACCCTCGATTATTATATGCAATATGTTTTATTTGAAGGAAACTCTCAAAGGACAAAAAACAATTTTGTTAAAGCATATAACAGGTTGATTATAAAAGCTCTGGTATATCATAAGAAAGATATTTTTATTTCGAAAAATCCTCCCAATACAGGCAGAATACCGGTTTTGCTGGAAATGTATCCAAATGCCAGGTTTATACATATCTACCGAAATCCGGTTACTGTCATCCTTTCAACCAGGAATTTCTTCGAGATGATGATGCCATATCTGCAATTTCATAGTATTGACAAAGAAGTTCTGGAAAATAACATTTTTATGATTCATGAAAATATGATGCAAAAAATGTTCGAAGATATTTCTCTCATACCATCCGACAACCTGGTTGAAATTAATTTTGAGGAATTTGAGCAGGATCCGTTCCCAATTATTGAAAATATCTATGATCAATTGCGGATACCTGATTTTGAGTATGCCAAAGACAATTTCAAATCTTATATATTATCCAGGAAAGGATTCCAGAAAAACAACTATTCAATCACTGCCTCAGAACTGGAACATATCAAAAAGCGATGTTTTTTTACCATGAAAAAGTGGGGATATGGCACTCCTGATAATATTGATATAATTTCTTAAACCTGACGAGTAACCCAAACCTGTCAGGTTTGATCAAGCCTTGATGATCATTCCGTTATTCAGTATTGGTATGACATCTGTTGAATCCACCGTAAATGTGTATTCCAGAACATCATCCAGAACAAGTTTTTTCAACCTGTGCCTGTGTGATGCCTTTTCGATGTATTCCATGAGGTTGTTTCTGGCCAGCTTCCACAAATCCATGGCGGCTTTGGCGGAGTCACATTCAGTTACAAATCCGGAGTTTTTCAGAAGGATACTGGTTAATGCTCCGGCAAATACCGAATCTTCCAGGTTAAACTTATTCTTCCACCCGGAACTAAGGATAACTACGTTCTTTTGTTGCTGGATCAGCCAGATAGCCAATGCTGAAAGATTCAGGAAAGAGCCAATAACTACATTACTGTCATTGCTTGCTGCCTGGATAGCTTTTGTACCGTTGGTAGTGCTGTATGCAATAGTTTTACCTTTAACTTCCGGCTTCATGAAGTTAAAAGGTGAATTGCCAAAATCCGCAAAATCCATAACTATTCCATCCCTTTCAGATGCGACAAGGTAACCTTTCTTTTTCATTTCACGTGCTTCATCAAGTGTTGCAACAGGGATGATGGCCTTCACCCCGCAGGCCAATGCAGTACATATTGATGTTGTTGCTCTCAGGATATCCACAATGACAACAATAAAATTACTCTGTGTCAGAATATGCGGATACAAAACCGGCGTAAAGCAGACTTCAACGGTAAATTTATCTTTAGGTTTAGTCATTGATGGAATAGTTAGGTTTTTGTTGATTATTGAGATTTGATATTTATTTGGAATTTGGGGTTAAAATCATCTCTTTAACTTTTTGTATAACCACCAATTAACCTTTATAAAACGGAAGCTTCACAACCTTAGCCTTCAGGAGCTTATTACGGATCTTAATATATATCTCCGTATCAAACCCGGTATATTCTGATTTGATATATCCCATACCGATTGGTTTATTAAGTGATGGTAACATGGTGCCAGACGTCACTTCGCCTATCTGATTTCCTTCGCTGTCGTATATCTCGTAATGCTGTCGGGGGATACCTTTGTCAATCATCTCAAAGCCTCTTAATCTTTTACTGATACCGTCTTTCTTTTGTTTTTCAAGATATTCCCTGTCGATAAAATCATTCCCTTCAACAAATTTTGTGATCCATCCAAGACCTGCTTCGATTGGCGAGGTGGTTTCATTTATATCATTTCCATAAAGGCAAAATCCCATTTCAAGTCTCAGAGTGTCCCTGGCCGCCAGTCCGATGGGTTTGATCCCATATTCTTTTCCGGCTTCCAAAACAGCCTTGTATATTTGTTCAGCATCCTTATTTGGTGCATATATTTCACATCCTCCTGATCCTGTGTATCCGGTAATGGATAAGATAACATCTTTCACGCCGGCAAAATCAATTATCCTGAAGGTATAGTATTCCATGTTCATAATATTGACACTGGTCAACTTTTGCATTGCCTTTAATGCCATAGGTCCCTGAACGGCTAATTGTGCTGTTTCATCCGATGCATTGTAAAGTGTTGCACCATAAATGTTTTGTTCATTACACCAGTTCCAGTCTTTTTCAATATTGGATGCATTAACGACCATAAGATAAGTTTCAGCATCAATACGGTAAACCAGGAGGTCGTCAACTATACCTCCTTTTCCATTGGGAAAACAAGTATATTGCACTTTCCCGTCAACCAGTCTGGCCACATCATTTGAGGTCACCCTCTGAACAAATTCAAAAACATCAGGTCCTTTAACCCATATTTCCCCCATATGGGAAACATCAAAAACACCTATACCTTTTCTTACTGTTTCATGTTCAATATTTACTCCTTCGAATTGTACCGGCATGTAATATCCGGCAAAGGAGACTATTTTGCCCCCCATCGATTCGTGAAAGTGCGTCAGTGCAGTATTTTTCATTTATTTTGGTTTTTATATTTCTAAACTCTTGCGTCTTCGCCACAAGGTTTTAAAAGTTGCGCGGAACTTACCTATGGATTAACTTCAGCAAACAATTCAAGAATAACAAGGAACAAAAGTATAAAATCCTTTGATATATTTAGCCTTAAGCAATCTTTAATAATTAACAATAACCAGACAGAATAAGTTGAAAATCCCGCCTGTCCCGTTTTATTCGGGGATTCTTCGTATGTATTCCATATTTTCTTGCTTTATTAATAAATTATACATAAATTTGCAATATTATTATAATGATTTGCACATCATTACAAATAATAATTAATTAACGGTTATCATTCCATTTAGTAATCTAAAAAGCTACTTTTTTTTGTATTTTAAGTTAGTCACAAGATACCAGATGTGAATTTATTAAAATACAAAAATCAGTTATAACAATCAATTGAATATTTTTCCATTCTTCTATTCATAATCTTATATCTATAATCAACAAGCCTGCCTGAAACGAATTTGCCAAATTGGCTTTCATTTTTCAGAGATTAGTATTATTGAATTATTTTCAGCTTTTGGAGATACAAAATGAAAGATGAATATAAAATAAAAAAGCAACTTATAAATTAATTAAATGAAACGCACTAAACATATTACTGGGTTTGAAAAAACAGAAACCGAGCGCAAGCAAGCAGAAAAAGCTTTAAAAGAAACAACCAATCTGCTTCAAAGCATTATGAATAGCTCTACAGAAGCAATCATTATTGCAACAGACCCAACGGGTAATATTCTCACTTGGAATGATGGTGCCACAAGGATTTTGGGTTACAAAACCGAGGAAATTATTGGCAAAAAAAACATGCGAATATTCTATACTGAAGAAGATATTAAATCAGAAATAATAGAAAAGGCAATTAAAAATATGGAATCTACCCGTAAGCCATTAATTGCAGAACTCAATTATGTTACTAAAGATGGGAAAAATCTCCTCGTACAGCAAATATTAACTCCACGATTTAATGAAAACGGAAAATTTATTGGTATATTAGGTATATCCACTGATATCAGTGAATGCAAAAAGGTGGAGAGGGTGCTCAAAAATTATCAATTTATGGTCGAAACTGCCAATGATGCTATATTTTACAAGGATTTGGAAAGCCGCTACATTATCGCCAACCTCAAAACCCTGAAAGCGTTTGGATTGTCTCGTGAACAAGTCATTGGAAAGAATGATTATGAATTGATGTCAAATCAAAAAGAAGCCCGGAAAAACATTGAGGATGACCAGATTGTGTTCAAGAGCAAAAACCCCACGGAAATTATTAAGCGCATGACCAACAGGGACAATAAAGAATACTGGTTCCAGGCTATAAAAGTTCCCCAATTTGATGCCCAGGGAAATGTAATTGGGCTTGTTGGGATTGCAATAGACATCACCGAACGCAAGCAAGTAGAAAAAGAAATACAACAATATACTGCAAAGCTAAAAGAGTCTAACGAAGAACTTTCTCAATACTCTTATTCAGTTTCACACGATCTAAAAACACCCCTCTATGCCATTAATAACTATGTTAATATGTTACGCGAAGATCTGGAAGGAACATTGAACAGTGACCAGGAATTTTATCTGGATTGTCT
>JAUWGC010000016.1 GCA_030606625.1 Bacteroidales bacterium
TGACTTGTTCCTGGTCGAGTGTGTTTTTGTATGTATCGGGAATATTATCGGCTGTTTGTGTTAAACCAAATACTGCAAACAATTCGGCATCGAACCTGTTCTCCATTTTTGCCATGTTGACCGCGCTTTCAGCTTCAAGCATGCGTTTTTCGAAATCCAGTGCAGTTGATGTGTTATCTTTGGCTTTCTGGATTGCAGTGCTGGCATTAACAGTAAAATGATAAGTTTCGATGGGTGGAATTAATTCAATTGAGTAGTCATCCTTAATCCTCAAATAGGATTTCAACTTGAAACGGTTATTTTCAAGGCCAAGCTCAGCATTCTCAACAGAAGCTTTTGCTTTTAAAAAATTTAATTCAAGTTGTAAAAGTTCATTTTCTGCTATTTTTCCAAGATTATACCTGCCATAGGCTATCTTATAAAGAGTATCATAATTATGCATGTTCTTATATGCAATCTCTTTTTCAATCTGGGCCAAAAGGAGATTGAAGAAATGGTTGGTCGTTGTTATAGAAATTTGCTCAATATCCTCAAGATATCTTCGTTCAGCCTCTTCGTATTTTAATGGCTCTATTTTCTTGTCCCATTTGAAGGAATTGTATTGAAAAATAGGTTGACGATATCCGATATTAATAGGAGTTGAAAGGTAAGAGGCAGTGTTGGATGTATCTGTGAAGTTGTCAAGTCTTTGCAAACCTGAGCTTAGAAAAAGTTCACCACCGGTAAAACCTATAGTTTGGTTGATAGAAAGATCCAGTTGTGAATTGACATAACTACGTTCCTGGAAGATTTCACTTCCGTCAGGCAATGTGATTTTGTCGATTGAACGATTGATATTTGGTATAATGCCATCAAATCTTAGCATAGGAAGATAATTTGCCTTGTATCGGCGAAATTCCCAGTAACTTCTGCGAAAGCGGTGTTTGGCAATCAGGGCATCGGGGGATTGCTGGCGGGCAATATAGATCACGTCATCGAGGGAGAGCCTGTTAACCTGTTCCTGGGCGTTTAAATAACTGAATGGAAAGACCATTAATAGAAACCATAAAATTATGATCGAGGTAGTAATTATCTTAGAAATCTTGATATTAATAGCTTGGGATATTGTCTTCATTTTGTTTTTATTTCATTTTCAATATTTCACCAGGCTCATTCATGCCTCAGGGATACTACCGGGTCCTGACCGGCTGCTCTTTTAGCCGGTATGTAACCGAATATGATACCGATAGCTGCTGAAACACCAAATGATACAAAAATTGATAAAGGGGAAATAATTGTAAGGATACCTGTTGCCTGCATGATGATCCTGGCAAACAGGAATCCTGTTAGGATCCCGATAATGCCTCCTGTAAGGCTGATCAGGATTGCTTCCAGCAGAAACTGAATGATAATATCTTTCCTGGTTGCACCTATAGCCATCCTGATACCGATCTCCTTAATGCGTTCTATAACGGAAGCCAGCATGATATTCATAATGCCGATGCCCCCGACAACCAGTGATATTCCGGCAATAACGGCCAGAACTACGTTGAAAATATCTTTTGTTCGCTGTTCCTGTTTCAGCAGTATTTCCGGCACCTTGATTTCAAAATCTTCTGTATCGCAATGCCTTCTTTTAAGCAATTTATGGATGATATTGGTTGTTGGCATCAGTTGCTCGGTTTCATGAACCTGTACGACAATCTTATCCAGCTGGTTGAAGTTCGTTTCATCAGAACCGGATGAGCTCCAGAAACTTGCTATAGATCCACCGGTAACAACTATGCTGCTACCCCCACCATGGATTGATCTTGCATCGATTATCGAACGGTCTTTATACCTGAGCAATACCGTTTGAAGTGGAGCATAAATATTGTTATTATAATCACTGATCCCAAGGTCCCTGGTCGCACCGAGATTTATTTTTCTGTCTTCCAGAATACCAATAACTTTTAACCATATATGTCCGCATTTGATATATTTGCCCAATGGATTTTCCTGGGAGAAGAATTTAGATTTAATAGTTGGCCCGATAATGCAGACAGGACTGGAATTTCTGAGGTGTTCTTCAGTCAATAGATAACCATCCTGAAGATTGAGATTATAAACTTTAAAAAAATCGGGTGTAACACCATTCAGCTTGGCAGACCGCCGGATGCCATCTTTGATGATGAATGTTTCGTATGTTACTTCCGGGCTGACCTGTAATACAGTAGGAATGATTTCCTTGATACCGGTTGCGTCCTTTAAGGTCAGGCCGGGAGAATATTTCCTTTTAACGCTTTTACCGTCTTCTTCTTCCTGGGTTTCACTACTACCTTTAATAACTGGAGTGATCACAATATTGTTGACACCTACAAGCTTTATCTGTTCCAGGATTTCCTGCTTTGCCCCGGTCCCGATCGCCATCATGGCAATAACAGCTGCAACACCGAAAATGATCCCCAGGGTTGTAAGGAATGACCTGAATTTATTTGCTGCTACAGCCTCAAGAGCAATATAAAATATATGTGAATACCGTTGCAATTTTCAAGGATTTAAATCATTAATTCTTTTTTCTCCTGTCCGGCTTCTTTTTATCAATATCTTCTTTACTCATTTTCTGCATCAATATTTCACTTTGTTCGATTTGTTCATCTTTCCCGGGTTGCTTCTTTTGCGGGGCTTTAGTTTTTAAATCCTGCCTGTTGATTTCATTAACGATTGCAGTATCTATCATAACCATTTTATAATCTTCAGCATTTTCAGGGGGGATAAGGTGTATTTGGTCATCTTCTTTAAGGCCTGCCCTTATAATGATTTCATTTTCATTACTTTTCCCAAGGATCACATGTTTTCTTGAATTATGTGTATTAACATAGGATATACTGTCATTGTTCCGGATACATTCAATGGGAAGGTAAAGAACGCTGTCAATAATATTTGTAATAATAATGTTTTTCGTTGTCATTGCCGGTCGCAGGATAGAATCGAATTCATTTACTTCAATAACTACTTCGAATACTTTAGTATTGGAGTTTTTTAATTGCTCACCTATATTGGCGACTTCTTTTACAACTCCGGAGTATTGTTTATCAGGGAATGCATCAACGCCAATCTCAACTTGTTGGCCTTCTTTTACTTTACTGATATCTATTTCGTTCACGTATGTTTTAGAGATCATTTTTTCTAGGTTTGGCAGTTCAGCAACAACAGGATCCCATACGTTGATGGTGGACCCGATTCCTTGTTTTTGTCCATTCCAGTTTCTGCGATAGATTACCATGCCTGATTTGGGTGCTCTGATAGTGAATTTCTTCAACAGTTCTATCATTTGATCATACTCAAGCTGGGCTTTTTCCAGGGAAGTAGAAACTTCCTGCATATCTGCAATTGCCTTCTCTTTTTTAATATTGTAATTGTTATGCGCCTGGTCAGAAGCTCTCCGGGTTTTATCAAGTTCGATCTGAACTTGTCTTTGGGTGGCAGGGGGTTCGTAAATTGATTGATCAACAGCAATTTGTTTTTCTTCCAGGGAATATTTCAGATTGATGAGTTCATTTCTGGCCTCCCTTAGTTCTAAGGTTGTATCAAGCTTAGTCTTGATGTGTTGTGTTTCAAACTGCTCAAGGTCAATTTCTTTGTCTTTAAGTTTGTTGCTCAATTCTGTTTTGTCAAGTTCGGCAATATACTCGCCGGAATCTACAACTGTTCCGTCAGGGATAATATCTTCTATTTTAACCTGCCAGATCCTGAAGTTACGCAGTCCATGGGGGCCAAGTATTTTCTCAGAGCTTTTTGCTTCCAGCTCTCCGGTGGTGATGACATTGATCCGGAACTGACCAAACTTGACAGGAACCTTGATAGTCTCGATACTGCTTTTCCCGGGGCTTAAGGTAAAAATGAGTATGATAATAACCAGGATCGCAGCAGAAATACTAATATAAATCGTATTTTTTTTCATAGATTATCTGCTTATTATTGATATATGTGGATAACAGGAAATTTGTTCTTTTATTTTAAAAGTTCCCTGATGATTTTTTCAACATTGATACCTTCAGCTTCAGCTTTGTAATTCCTTATTATCCTGTGTCTGAGAACTGGTATGGTAACAGCCTGGATATCCTCTATGTCAGGAGAATATTTGCCATTCAAGACGGCGTGGCATTTTGCCCCGAGAATTAGATATTGTGATGCACGGGGCCCTGCTCCCCAGGTCAGGTATTCATTGGCCATCACATGTGATTCTTTAATTCGGGGCCTTGTTTTTGTTGCAAGATCTACTGCATATTTGTAGATATTATCAGGCACTGGCACTTTTCTGATCAGTTTTTGAAAAAAAAGGATCTCATCAGCTTCCAGGATAATTTGTGGTTCTGGCATCTTATCCTGGGTGGTGTTTCTGACAATTTCAATTTCTTCATCAAATGACGGATAATCAAGCCATATATTAAACATGAACCGGTCAAGTTGAGCTTCTGGCAATGGATAGGTGCCTTCCTGTTCAATGGGGTTTTGTGTGGCCAGGACAAAAAATGGTTTACTGAGTTTATATGTGTTGCCGGCTACTGTTATGGCATTTTCCTGCATAGCTTCCAAAAGGGCGGATTGGGTTTTGGGTGGAGTACGGTTAATCTCGTCAGCAAGGATAATATTGGCGAATACCGGCCCCTTGACAAACCTGAATTTACGGGTTTCATCCAGGATCTCAGTCCCAATAATATCGGAAGGCATTAGATCAGGCGTGAACTGTATTCTGCTGTAACTTAGTCCCAGTGCTTTTGCAATTGTATTAACCATCAGAGTCTTTGCCAGTCCCGGCACTCCCACCAGCAGTCCGTGCCCCCGGCTGAATATTGAAATAATGATATTTTTAACAACTTCATCCTGACCTACAATGACCTTTGCAATCTCTGCCTTTAGTGCTTCATACTTTTCAACAAAAGCATCTATTGCCTTAACATCGGATTTATATTGTGTATTTGACATATTATTCATCATTTCAACTTATTTGGATTCAAACCATTCATTCTCAAATTCGCATTGTCTGTATTTATCAATGATTTTGATATAGGTTTTTTTTGCCTTTTTACTGATCCATTCTTTGAAAGCTTTGCTTTGTTTATCCTGCAGTGCCCAGGTTTGGATGCGGTTATAATCTTCCTGAAGATTGGCTCTGTGAGGCAACGTCCTTTTCTTAAGATATAACAAGCGGTAAGCTTCTTTTTTGTCTTCTGTCTGCATAAGAACAGGATCTGATATTTTACCAACTTTGAGTTTGTTGATAACAAAACTTACACTCGGGTCAAGCTGATTGACCTCGAACTTTGTTGTGCCGGTTATAGGGTTGATCAACAACCCTCCGTTGTTTTTGCTGGGATCATCTGAAAATTTAACAACTGCATCATCAAAAGATATTGAATCATTCCGGATCAATTGGGCAATACTGTCCAGTTCTTTTCTGGCTATTAAAAGATCCAGAGGTGAGACCTTGGGTTGCATCAGGATATGCCTGACATTGACATATTCTCCCTTTCTTTCGATCAATTGAATGATATGAAATCCTGCTTCAGTTTCCACAATATCAGATACTTCGTCCTTTTTTAACTTAAAGGCTACTGCTTCAAATTCAGGATAAAGCTCACCTCTGCCATATAATCCAAGTTCACCTCCCTTCTTGGCAGAACCCGGATCTTCAGAGTATAAGATAGCAAGGGTGGATAAATCTTCACCCTGTAATATTCTTTGTCTGAGCTTTCTGAGGTTTTCTTTGATCAATAATTTTTGTTCCAGGCTGACGGGAGGTTTTTTAACGATCTGTCCGATGACTACCTCAGAATTGATTAACGGGAGGCTGTCTATGGGAATAGACTTAAAGAAGGATTTTACTTCGGAAGGGGTAACATCTATATTCATGGTGATTTTTTGTTGAGCGGACTCGATCATCAGCTGGATTTTTATTTCCTCCCGGAATTCTTCCTTAAATTCAGGGATCGTTTTTCCGTAATAATCCTCGAATGCTTCTTTTGAACCCAACTGGGCAATAAAATATCTTAATCTCTGTTCCAGGGTCTGGTCAACCTGACTGTCAGTGATTTCAACGCTGTCAAGCTCAGCCTGATTTAACAGTAATTTCTGGAAAAGCATACTTTCCAACATCTGGCATTTTACACTTGATTCACTTCCAACTATTTCTCCCTGCATTCTGTATTGATAATATTGGTTTTCAATATCTGATTCAAGGATGATATTCTTACCCACAATAACTGCTATCTGATCAATTACCTTTTCCTGGCTAAAAGAAATAATTGGTTCTGAAATCAGAACGACTAAGAAGATAAAATATATAATACTGGTTGATTTATTACGGATGAGATTCATAAGAATTATAACATGATTAAATGTTTAATTATTGTATGTCGTTTAATATATATCAAAATCCTTACTTTTAATGGCTTTGTTCATGATTTCCTCATGCATTTTATTGAGGAGCTCAGCCTTCCGCTTGTTTATGATAATTTCCTTAATATTCTTTTTGACAAACCCAAGTGGCGCAATATTATCTTTGGTTATATATTCCTTAACAGTGAATAAATAAATCCGCCCATTACTATCGAACTGAAAATGATCCATCGAGGATTTGAAATCATCCTGGTTGAAAGAATGAAAAGGAAATGTTCTGATAAGTACCGGTAATGTCAACCAGTAATCATGAGCAAGGTTGAAGTCTATTGTATGAACAGGGCATAAATGCTGTAAAGTGTCTTTGTCTTCAGGCTTCCCGGAATTAAGTAATAAGCGAAATTTCTCAATAAGGTGTGATTCTTTGTCCAGTATCAGGTAATCAATTAAAAAGACATCCTCTTTTAAGATAAAATTATGCTTATAATTATCATAATATTGTTCGATCTCTTTAAATAAAACAAGTGTATCCAACTCTTGCTGAATCAATTTTCGCTCATATTCGTAAATGATCAGAGAGTTTCTGTATTCTTCCAACTGTTGTGAAAAATCTTTCTGTTCATTTGTGAGATTATTTTCTGCCTTATGTGCTAATAGTTTTTCTTTGATCCAATTGTTAATGAAATTTTTGACAAGGATCAAGCTATCACGGGCATGGGTGCCCTCGGGTATAACACCTTCCAGGTTAGATTCATACAGATAATCATCATAAGCCCTGGCCAGGATGTTGTCATCATCCTTGTTTGATGAACGGTGGCAGGCAATTGATAAGATTAAAGAAAGTAACCACAGATACTTCAACTGATAAATTTATTTAAGTGTTGACATAATTTCCTCATCGACGCTAACTGTATATTTTTTCTTGAGGGATTGTATCCACTGCTGTTCCAAATAGTTTTGATAATCTGAGGTGATAAGACCTCTTACTTCGTTAATTTCTTTTGGCTGGGGCTTGTGCAGTTTATTTGTTTTTACGAAAACAATGGCATCATCAGATATCCCTTTCTTTCTCTTAAGGCTGGGATAATCAGCTATTTTATAATTTTTGCTAATGCCTTTTGCCCAGGTCAACTTATCAATTAATTCATTATCTCCTCTGGAATATTTTTTAGTTTCCACAAATATGGATGCTTCAGAGCCTTCGTTGAATTTGGCAATGATCTCTTCTTCATTTAAGCCTTTTTTTACCCATTTCTTAATTTCGTCTACATCCTGAGATTCATTAACAATATAGATTGTTGCTTCCAGTCGTTCTCCCCAGAGATATTTATCTTTATTTTTTTCATAGAATTTTTCCAATCCTGTGGTATCACGGATAGCTTTTGACCAAACATTCTGATCCGTAAGGTTGAACAAGAGAATGCCTTCTGTATATTCTTTCATGAGAATCTTGAATTCAGGGTATTTATCTTCTAATCTGCTGTCTTCGTGGGCGATACATTGTTTAGTAATAAAATTTTTGTATTCTTCCCTGAAAAAGTCTTTCAAAGGTTTTATTCCTCTCCGGTTCTGTTTATTTTCAAGGTAAGCAGCAAAATCTTGCTGTGTATATTTAGTATTTCCAATTTCAAATAATGTTTTGTTTAGACCTTCTGCCTTGGCAATTGTCCATTGGTTTTTCAGAAATGTCGAATCCAGGCTCTCATAAATTTCTTCTTTTGCATCGGGATATTCAGTGAATCCATATTCCTTTTTGATTTTATTGATAACGGATTCCCTGCTTTTTTGGGAACGGGTATCTTTAGTCATTCTTCTTTTGATCTCTTCCTTTTCTTCTTCATAAGTCCCTGGTTTTTTCCTTTCTTTAAGCTGGATAATATGCCAGCCAAAAACGGTAAGCAAAGGATTTGAAATATCACCGGAATCCGGTAATGCCTTAATTGAAGTAATGAATTCCGGTACCATCCGGTTTGGCCCGAACCATGGCAAAACACCACCTCTTTCTATTGAACCTTTATCATCGGAATATTTTTTAACAAGTTCCATAAAGTTTTCGCCATTCTCCAGTTGTTGGTATATGTCATAAATTTCCTTATTTTTACGGATAGAATCTTCACTAGTGGGATTGGGTGGGAACTTCAGATAAATATGCGCAACCTGAGCTTTTCCCAATGCCTCCTGCTTATCAGTTACCATAATAATATGGTATCCATAGATTGTTCTGACTGGCATGGATATTTCTCCAATTTTGGTATTATATGCCACTTCCTCAAATGGATAGATCATGTCAAACACAGTGAAATAACCAAGGTCTCCTCTGTTTCCTTTTCTTGCCGGACGGTTTTCTGTGGTAGGGTAATCTTTTGCAGTGGGGTCTTCAGATACCTCTGCGGCTACTTCGCCAAAGTCTTCACCATTAATAATACGTTCACGGATCTTAATGATCCTGTTATATGTTTCAAGCGTATCTTCCGGCAAAGCGTATTGATCAACCTTGATAAGTATATGACTGGCTCTCAAATCAATTAATTTGCGTTCATAGGCAGTCTGCATCAATTGTTCATTGATTTCTTCATCAATAAAATAAGGTGCAACCAGTTGCTTTCTGTATCCTTCCAGTTCTGAGATAAAAGCTTGTGCAGTATCCATTCCTATATCTTTAGCTTCCTTAACTTTTAGTTTGAAATTGATATAAAGGTCAAGATATTCTTCGAGTGATTTTTTATCCAAAACATCATTGTTGACATTGTTCTTGTTATAAACAGTCATGAATTCAGCAACTGTGACTTCATCTCCGTTAATTGTCATCAAAACTCTTTGATCATCTTCGTATTGTCCAAAACTTACATTGGAAATGATTGATAAGATCAAAACAACCAGTAATTTTTTAAAAATCATCATTTTCATTAATATTAATTATTATTTAACCCTGCGGTTTTCCGCAGGGTTTTACCGTTATTAATTATCTGCTATAGTTAGGTGCTTCTTTTGTAATTGTAATATCATGAGGGTGACTTTCAACTACTCCTGCGGTTGTGATCTTTATGAACTTAGTTTGTTGAAGAGCTTCAATATTGTTTGCTCCTGTATAGCCCATCCCTGCACGTAATCCACCGACCATCTGATGAATGACCTCAGACAACATGCCTTTGTATGGAACACGTCCGACGATCCCTTCGGGAACCAGTTTTTTAATATCGTCCTCAGTATCCTGGTAATACCTGTCCTTCGATCCTTTCTGCATGGATTCAATTGACCCCATACCCCTGTATGTTTTATATTTCCTGCTTTCATAGATTATAGTTTCACCGGGAGATTCGTCAACACCGGCAAAGAGGGATCCTATCATAACCGTATCGGCCCCGGCTGCTATGGCTTTTGTGATATCCCCGGTGTACCGGATGCCACCGTCGGCAATGATCGGTAATCCTGATCCTTTGAGTGCTTTTGCCACATTATAAATAGCCGACAGTTGCGGAACACCAATTCCGGCGATGACTCTGGTGGTACAAATAGAGCCCGGGCCAATGCCTACCTTAACAGCATCAGCACCTGCCTTTACTATATCTTTTGCAGCTTCGGAGGTGCCGATGTTTCCCACGACCAGGTCAATGTCAGGAAAATGTTTTTTGATCATTTTAGTATGATCAATCACCCCTTTGGTATGTCCGTGAGCTGTATCAATAACGATTGCATCTACTCCGGCTCCTACTAAAGCAGAAGCCCTGTCTAGTGTTTCATGGCTGATCCCAACAGCAGCTGCAACTCTGAGTCGCCCTCTCTCATCCTTGTATGCATTGGGGCGGGCCTTTATCTTGATGATATCCTTGTAAGTTATCAGTCCAACGAGCTTTTTGTTTTTGTCGAGAACTGGTAGTTTTTCAATCCTGTGCTCGTTGAGGATCTCAGCAGCTTCTTCAAAATCGATAAATTCTGTAACAGTTATCAGGTTGTTACTGGTCATTACCTCTGCAATAGGGCGTTCCATCTTTTCTTCAAAGCGGAGGTCCCTGTTAGTGACAATACCAACGAGTTCTTTCACCTCGTTGATAACAGGAATACCACCAATATCGTATTCCTTCATGATGTGTAAGGCATCCTTGACCAAAGCATTTTTATTCAGTGTGATAGGATCCAGAATCATCCCGTTCTCAGCGCGCTTGACTCTGCGAACTTCATTTGCCTGCTCTTCAATCGTCATGTTTTTATGGATCACACCAATGCCGCCTTCCTGAGCAATAGCAATTGCCATTTTGAATTCGGTAACAGTATCCATAGCTGCTGTTACAATAGGTATGTTCAGTTTGATATTCCGGGAAAATATAGAGCTTAGATCAACATCACGTGGTAAAACTTCGGAATATGCAGGAGCAATCAGAACATCGTCATAGGTTAATCCCCTTCCTACGAACTTATCATTGTCTAAATACATAGTTCTGTCCTTTTTGACCTGCAAATGTATGAAAAATTCCAGAGAGATCAGCGGACAAGAACAAAAGTTCCCTTTTTTTCAAAGGATTTGCCTTCCGGGGAATGGAAAGATATATGATAGATGTAAACCCCTCCAGGAGATCTTTTACCTTTGAATGTACCATTCCAGCCATCCGGGAATGAATTTGTCTGAAAAACCATATTACCCCACCTGTTGTAAATCCTGAAGCTGTAGTTCTGTTGGTTCATAAAAATACCAACCGGCTTGAAAATATTATTAATCCCATCCGGCCTGAAGGCGTTTGGAACATATATTCTGGGATCGGTTTCAACAATTGCTTCGTTGGAATAACTGATCTCTTTAAATCCTAAAGAGTTATCTTCACCTTCAATGGCTGCGACCAGATAACTCAGAATGTTGCCTGCCGTGGTCAGAGCATCAATCTCGTCTGTATATTCTGTCATTCCGGAAGGAAGAGTGGCAATAGGGTAGGGATCTAAGATGCCGTCGATGATCCGGTAAATGTTGTATGCTTCAATGCCCCCTTCCCAGCCTGTGAACTCATTCCACTGTAAATATATATTACCTGGATTTGACATTTCAGCGGTTAATAAAATTGAATTTACAACATTGGATTGAAGAGATACAGCATCACAACTGTCGATCAGAAGAGCCCTGTATCGATAGAATCGTTTATGGACAGAAACATTATAGTCGTCAATTATCAGAATATCATCAGTGGGTGTATTATATGAATCAATTTCATTGAAGCTTCCGGAATTATCATCATAACGATAGATTTTAACCTGCCGGATAGTTGCGGAAGCATCAAAAAAAAGCTTCAACCGTATATGATCATTGTTTTCAACAGTGGCATTGGCAAAGTAGTTGAAAGCGGGTTGCCGGTATTGAAATGCATAATCAACTTTAATACATGATGATGAAGTATTATTGTTGGAATTATTAAATGCACGAATAAAATACCTGTATTGAGTGCCGGTGTTCAGGTTGTTGTGAGTGAATGATACTTCACCGGCAGGTAAAGTTGACAATAAAACAAAAGGCCAGTTATTTTCACTTACGAATACTTTATATCCGGTAATTAAGGGATCCATATTAATATATGCAGTCCAGGTTAAAGTATGTGTTCTTTCACATGGATCATATAAAACATTGTCCAAAAGGATGGTTTGCTGGGGAATTAAAAAAGTGCCGAGGCTTTTGTTGCCGCAACTGTCAAATGCTGCAAGAGCATAAGCTTGAATATTTACACAAGAATTCGAACTTTGATCTATGTAAATTGAATTGTTGATCCCCCAGACTGTATCGATTATAATCCAGTTAGTATTAATATATCGATATACTAGATATCCTTCTGTATCACCAGCCTGGCTTGGTTGCCACCCGACAATACTGTTTCCGGTGGATTGTTCAATGCTTACAGAATCGATTACCGGCATAGGTGGTTTGGTAATGTCTTCAAAAATACCGCCGTCAATATTTGAAACGGAAACACAGCCGGAATTATCCTCAACCTCGATCCTGAAACTAAGGGAGTCATGGCATATACTGATCTCGTGAAGACAGGATAAAGCAGTTGTAATTTCTATCAGGTTCCAGTATCCTAAAGGATATTCCTTATAAATATTAAAGACATTAGCAGAAGAGGGAATAGAAGGATTGTGCATTCGGTTCCAGGATAATTCTGCATCTCCATCGCCAGGATTAGCAACCTGTAAATAAATCGTTTTTAATGTATCTGAAACTATTGAATCACCACTGATCAGAAAAGTTTTAAGAAAATACAGGTTGGGCATCTGATTGGCATTAGTATTAATATGGATAAAAGAGGTTGTATTGATGTTATTTATGATGGAGATCAGGTTGAAATTTGCCGGACTGGCGTTATCAGTATGGTAGATCCTGTACTCCAGAAAATCCGGCGGAGATGTTGGGATTTCCCAGGTTATCCTGACATCATTATTGTTCTCAACAGCAAGACATTTTAAATAATATTGCACCTGTGATAATGAGGCTGATATTCCCCAAAAAATCATCAAAAATATTATCCAGATTCTTTTTCTCATCATGTTCAGATGAAGGTATAACGAAAGTACTTAAAATTTGTTGGATTTATGCAGATAGTAAAGAAGTCGACAGTCGACAGTCGGCAGTCAGCCAACAACCCAATAACTAATAATCAAAGTATCTCAGTATAAAAATTTAAAGTATTTTTGTCTTCCGAATTAAAGTGGCTTTTTTGTTAAGCCAGTCATTGGAAATTCATAAAACAATAATCTATGAAAAGAGACAAACAGATATTTGATATTCTTCAAACGGAAGTAGACAGGCAGCTTGAAGGAATTGAACTGATCGCATCAGAGAATTTTGTTAGTGATCAGGTTCTGGAAGCTATGGGTTCTGTCATGACCAACAAATATGCCGAGGGATATCCCGGCAAGAGGTATTATGGGGGTTGTCAGCATGTGGATGAATCAGAGCAACTGGCTATTGATCGTGCAAAGGAACTGTTTGGTGCAGAGTTTGCCAATGTGCAGCCACATTCGGGAGCTCAGGCAAATATGGCGGTTTTTCTTGCATGTTTAAAACCGGGAGATAAATTTATGGGTCTTGACCTTTCTCATGGAGGGCATCTCTCGCATGGGTCGCCGGTAAATAGCTCAGGTATTTTTTATCAACCTCTTGCATATAAAGTTGAAGAAGAAACCGGTGTGATTGACTATGATAAAATGGAAGAAACTGCCTTGCGGGAAAAACCAAAGCTGATCCTCGCCGGTGCTTCTGCTTATTCAAGGGATTGGGACTATGAAAGGATGAGAGATATAGCCGATAAGATTGATGCCATTATCATGGCTGATATTGCCCATCCTGCAGGCCTTATTGCTAAAGGCATCTTAAATGACCCCATGCCTTATTGCCATGTTGTTACAACCACAACACACAAAACACTCAGGGGGCCAAGGGGAGGATTAATACTAATTGGTAAGGATATTGAAAATCCATGGGGATTGAAGACACCAAAGGGCGTTACCAAAATGATGTCACAGGTAATAAACTCTGCGGTGTTTCCCGGTATACAGGGAGGGCCACTGGAGCATGTGATCGCTTCAAAGGCTGTATCTTTTAATGAAGCACTCACAGATGGATTTTTTGAATACATATTACAGGTTAAGAAAAATGCTGCTGTAATGGCCAAAGCATTTGTGGATAGAGGATACCATGTTATTTCCGGAGGAACTGACAATCACCTGATGTTAATAGACCTAAGGACAAAGTTCCCTGACCTTACCGGCAGAATAGTTGAAAATACCCTTGTCAGAGCGGATATAACAGTCAATAAAAATATGGTTCCTTTTGACAGCCGGTCTCCGTTCCAGGCGTCGGGACTAAGAATTGGAACGCCTGCCATCACAACCAGGGGACTTAAAGAAAAACACATGGAGCCAATAGTAGAAATGATAAATGAAGTTATCAATGATATCGAAAATGAATCTTTACTTGAATCCGTGAAAAAACGCGTCAATAGTATGATGGCAGACTTTCCGATGTTTGATTGGTAATGGGAATAGTGAACGAAAAATATTTCTCGCAGATCTTAACTCATTCAACTAATACTTTTTTCAGATTATTATCTCTGCCCCTGTCGATAAGGACTACAAAGGGATCAATAATTTGCCTGTTGTTAATCCTATTCTAACTGTTGTGAAAATTTTATACATTGTTCGTCATGCAAAGTCATCCTGGGAGGATTCTGAATTGATGGATGATGAACGCCCTTTGCTCCGGAAAGGTGAGAAAAGGACAAAAAAAGTAATTGCTTTCCTCCTCGAAAAAGGAATCCAGGTTGATGTTATCAAATCAAGTCATGCAGTTAGAGCATTTGAAACTGCAAAGATCATCGCCAGGGCACTGAAATACCCTGTTGAGAATATTATGATTGATAGACAAATATATCATGCTGGTTCAGGACAACTGCTGGAACAGTTTTTCGATTTATCAGATTCGATCAACTCCCTGATGTTCGTGGGTCATAACCCTACAGTTACCAATTTTGCCAATTATTTTATCAAACCCCAAATCGACTGGCTGCCAACTTCCGGTATCATAAGCATCAGCTTCTTTACTGATTTCTGGGGGAAGATCACTGAAGTAAAAAATAAAACAAATTTTGTAATTTACCCGAAAATGCTTTAATTTAAGGGTTGAATTTGTTGTTACATAAATCAAATTTTGCATGGCTAAGAGTGATAATTTATTGATAAACCGGGAGATCAGCTGGTTGTATTTTAATGAACGGGTGTTACAGGAAGCCATTGATGTAACAACACCGCTTATTGAAAGGATCAAGTTCTTAGGGATATTCTCAAATAACAGGGATGAATTTTTCCGTGTCAGGGTGGCAACCCTCAGGAGAATGCTGAATTATGAGTTGAATAATGATATTAAAGATTCCAAAACCCGGGAAATTCTGGATAAGATCTCCGAAATTGTTGAAAAACAGGAAGTCAAATTTACTGCAACATATAAAGATATTGTCAAATTGCTGGCAGAAAAAAACATCTTCATCATAAATGAAAAACAATTGACCAAAAAGCAGGGGATATATGTAAGAAGTTATTTCCAGGAAAATGTCAGGCCTTACCTTTTCCCATTGATGCTTGAAAATTTTAAAAAGCTGGAATTGCTCAAGGATGAAACCATTCATTTTGCCATTGATCTGAGTTGCCGGGATAACTCCGAAAGAACTTATGCCCTGATGAGTATCCCGACTAATATAACAACAAGGTTTGTCTCGTTACCTGATCAAAAGGAGAAGAAATATATCATTCTTCTGGATGATGTTATTCGGTATTGCCTGGAAGATATTTTTGCAAAATTCGGCTATGATACTTTTAATGCTTATACCATAAAGTTCACTCGTGACGCGGAGCTTGATATTGATAATGATGTTTCAAAAAGCTTTTTAGAGATCATGAGTGAAAGTGTTAAGCAGCGTAAAAAAGGAGAGCCTGTCAGGTTTGTTTATGACAAGACTATACCTGATAAACTGCTTCAGGAAGTTACAAAAAAACTTAACATCACCAAGCGGGATCCTATTAGAGCAGGCGGAAGATATCACAATTTCAAGGATTTTATGTCATTTCCAAACGTTGTCCGGAAGGAACTGGTTTACCCACCTTTACCACCATTGGCTCATAAGGACCTTCCTCCAAACAAAAGCATTATTGAGATCATCAGGCAAAAAGATGTGTTGCTTCATTATCCGTATCAGTCTTTTAATTATATCAATAACTTTTTACATGAAGCTTCCATTGACCCGCTTGTGAGATCCATTAAGATTACTTTTTATCGTGCTGCAAAAGATTCCAGCATAATGAATGCCCTGATCAATGCAAAAAGGAATGGAAAATATGTAACGGTTTTTTTGGAACTGCAAGCAAGATTTGATGAAGAGGCCAATATTTATTGGACCGGAAAGTTGCAGGAAGAAGGTGTGAAGATCATACAGACAATTCCGGGATTTAAAGTGCATGGGAAGATGATACTTATCAGAAGAAAAGAGAACGGTGAGAACGTTTATTATGCCAACATCAGCACAGGTAATTATAATGAATCAACAGCAAGGGTTTATTCTGATAATAGCCTGTTCACTGCGAATCAGGATATTACGGCAGAAGTGAATAAAGTATTTCATTTATTCGAATCTAAGTTTATAATGCCGACTTTCAATACCCTCATTGTGGCACCCTTTTATATCAGGAGTTTCTTTATGAAGATGCTCGATAATGAAATTGCTAATGCCAGGGCCGGAAAAGAAGCATGGGCAATATTGAAAATGAATAGCCTTGTTGATAAAATTATTGCTGCAAAAGTATATGAAGCAAGCCAGGCTGGCGTAAAGCTTCAACTCATTGTAAGAGGTATTTGTGTGATTGTGCCTGGTGTGCAGGGACTGAGCGAAAACATTGAAGCAATCAGTATAGTTGATAAGTTCCTGGAACATTCCAGGATTTTTGTCTTTTGTAACGGCGGAGATAATAAATATTTTATTTCATCTGCTGACTGGATGCGGAGAAATTTTGACCACCGTGTTGAAATAGTTTGTCCTGTTTATGATAAGGAGATCCAAAAAGAACTGATGGATATACTCCAAATACAACTGCGTGACAATACCAAGGCTAGATTATTGGACAAGGAAAATCTGAATCAATACAGAAAAACAAATGATCCTGAATTACACAGGTCCCAGTTTGAAATTTATGATTATTTCAAAAGGAAGTTGGAATGAGGCGTGAGGCGGGATTCCCGCTTCACTTAAACTTTTTACATTTGAGGAATATTTTTCAAAGTAAGTATTAACCTATGATCAAATTTGAAGAAGCCCTGGATAAAATCCTTGAAAGTATACCTGTAATAGATAAAGAGCATATTGAATTTACATCAGCCTTGAACCGGGTTCTGGCACAGGATGTTAAATCTGATATAGATATGCCTCCTTTTAATAAATCTGCAATGGATGGCTATGCATGCCGGAGACAGGACCTCGATCAGGAACTGGAAGTAATTGAAACAATCCGTGCAGGAAAAATTCCGGAAAAGAAAGTTACGAAGCATAAATGTGCCAGGATCATGACAGGTGCTATAGTTCCACGGGGAGCAGATTGTGTGATCATGGTTGAAGAAACCGAACTAACTGATTCAGGGAAAGTATTGTTTGTGGGCAAAAACACGAAACCCAACTTTGTTCCTAAAGCTCAGGATGTGAAGTCCGGTGATATAGTTCTTGAAAAGGGCACTGTCATTAAACCACAGCATATTGCAGTTCTGGCTTCTGCAGGTTGTATAAAACCTCTTGTCTCGAGGAAAGTTAGGGTAGGGGTGATATCTACCGGTGATGAGATTGTTGAACCCAGCCAGAAACCTGTACTGTCACAAATAAGAAATAGTAATGGTTATCAGTTGATGGCCCAGTCCGAACGAATAGGTACTGCTCCTGTTTATTATGGTATTGCCGGGGATTCAGAAGAACTAACCCTGGAAATGATTTCGAAAGCGGTCGCTGAAAATGATATAGTTTTGCTTACAGGTGGAGTTTCAATGGGGGACTTTGATTTCATCCCGGCAGTTTTCGAGAAGATGGGTATACGTATGCTTTTTCGGACAGTAGCTATTCAACCAGGGAAACCAACAGTATTTGGAATTTATGGAAAAAAACGCATTTTCGGCCTTCCGGGTAATCCGGTTTCTTCTTTCAATACATTCGAATTATTTGTAAAACCCTTGATCTTAAAGATGATGGGTGCAGATCATGAACCGGGGGTTTTTAATTTACCATTGGGGATCAGATACACCCGGATAAAATCAGCGAGGATGTCGTGGATCCCTGTTAAGATCAGTGATAAAGGACTAGTAATACCATTGGAATATCATGGTTCTGCTCATATTCAAGCCCTGGTTAATGCAGATGGGATAATAGGAATCCCTGTTGGAACCCCAACACTGGAAAAAGGAGAACGAGTTGATGTACGACAGATTTAACCGTGAAATAAATTATTTACGTGTTTCGGTTACTGACCGGTGTAACCTGAGGTGTACTTATTGCATGCCGGAAAGTGGTATCAAACTGCTTAAGCATGAAGACATTCTGACATATGATGAAATTTATTTAGTGGTGGAGGAAGCAGTAGATCTTGGCATTACTAAAGTCAGATTGACCGGAGGGGAACCATTGGTCAGAAAAGAAGTGATTGAGCTGGTGCGGATGATTGACAATATTAAAGGCATCAGAGATTATTCCATGACCACCAATGGTATTCTGCTGGAAGAATTTGCGAAACCTCTGAAAGATGCCGGGTTACAGCGTGTGAATATAAGTATGGATACTACCGACCCTGTAAAATATAAAGAGATCACCAGAGGTGGTGATATATTCAGGGTTTTTAAAGGTATTGAATCAGCGGGGAAAGCCGGTTTAAAACCAATAAAGATAAACTGTGTCGTCCGGAAATCCCCCGAAGAGCCTGACGCACAAAGTGTAAAGGTGTATTGCGAAAAAAACGGTTTGGAAATAAGATATATTCCGCAAATGAACCTTTCTTCCGGATATTTCTCAAGGGTGATAGGAGGTGAAGGTGGGAATTGTGATTCATGTAACCGCTTGCGCTTAACTGCAAATGGTATGATCAAACCATGCCTTTTCAATGACCTGGAATTTAGTGTTCGAAAGCTGGGGAATCGTGAAGCCCTACTGCAGGCAGTCAATCAAAAACCCAGGTCCGGTTCCCGGAACCATCAAGGGAGATTTTACAATATCGGAGGATAACTCCGTTTTGACTTCAAGGATGAATACAAAATAGATCAATCAATTATACAATTAACATATGGGAAAATTAAGTCATATAGATGAACAGGGTAAGGTCAATATGGTTGATATCAGTCATAAAAATAATCAGTTGCGGATTGCAAAAGCAACAGGATTTATAAAATTAGGAAAAGAGACCATTAAACTGATCAAAAAAAATAATGTCAAAAAAGGAGATGTTTTGGCAATAGCAGAGTTTGCCGGAATCCAGGCAGCTAAAAAAACCAGTGAGCTAATTCCTTTATGTCATCCTTTGTTTTTGTCAAAAGTTGATGTAAAATCCGGATTGTCTGATAATGGCGTTACCGTAAAAAGTGAAGTCAGATGTATAGGCCCAACCGGTGTTGAAATGGAAGCATTGACTGCTGTTCAGGTTGCTTTACTGACTGTGTATGATATGTGTAAAGCAGTTGATAAAGAAATGGTTATAGGAGAAGTTTACCTGGTTGAAAAAACAAAATTGAATTTGTGATGTTAAGAGCAAAATTTAAAAACAAATATCGGATAGAATCGAACAGAATGCCTGGTTGGGATTATTCCGGTAATGGTTTTTATTATGTTACCATCGTAACCTAAAACCGTGATTGTGTTTTGGGTGAAATTAAAAACGGGGAAATGATTTTATCCGAATATGGCGAAATTGCCAAAAATGAATGGATTAAATCGTTTGAAATACGCGATGAATTATTTTTGGATGAATTTATAATAATGCCCAACCATTTGCACGCATTGATTGTATTGAAAAAACCGGTTGTTTCGCACGGTTCGCATGATTCGCACGGTTTGCACGGTTTGCACGGTTTGCACGGTTCGCACGGTTCGCATGGTTCGCACGGTTCACACGATTCGCACGGTTTGCACATAGAGACGCACGGCCGTGCGTCTCTACTGCTGGTATTATTTCTTTGTCTTCTTAATGCCTATCCTCTCGGAGCTCAGGTGAACATAAAGCATTTCATGGCCATGGGTAAAAATGCCCTTATGGAAAAAGATTATAACAAAGCTCTGAAGAACTTCAATGTTGTTATTAAACATAAACCTGATTTATTCGAACCATATTTTCTAAGAGGCGTTGCAAAGTACAACCTCGGTGATTATCAGGGTGGAGACATGGATTTTACAAAGAGTATCCGGATGCATCCGATGTATTCTCATGCTTATCATTACAGGGGTGTAACAAGAGATCAGCAGTTTGATTATCATAGTGCGTTGCAGGATTTTAACAAGGCACTGGAACTAGATCCTTTCAATGCGGATATCTATGTTAGCAGGGGTGCAACCCGCATTCATATGAAAAGTTATATCAATGCCATAGAAGATTTCGACCAGGCTATCAAATATGATGTAAATAATCCGCTTGCTTACCTGAACAGGGCAATTGCCAAACATTTACTTAATGATTATGAAAGTGCCATTAATGACTGCAACAAAGCAATAATGCTGGATTATTTTAATACAAGAACATACATTAAACGCGGAGTGATCAAACTGGAGATTGAAGATTATTCAGGCGCACTTGATGATTTCCAGCAAGCGATCAAACTTGACACAGATGATCCTTATGCTTATTTCAATCGTGCAATGGCCAAAATTTACCTGGGAGATACTACAGGGGCAATTGCTGATTACAATCAAGTGCTGGAACTTGATCCGTACAACGCATTGACCTATTATAACCTTGCATTATTGAAAACTGACCTTGGAGAATTCAAAGCAGCCATTAATGATTATAATAAGGTACTGATGCTTAATCCGGATAATGTTTATACGTATTATAACAGGGCCACGGTAAAACACCGGATTGAAGATTATAAAGGTGCTATTAATGATTATTCAAAGGCTATTGTATTGTTTCCGGATTTTGCAGGAGCATTTATAAACCGCTCTGCTGCCAAAAGTAGCATTAATGATCAACGAGGAGCTAAAGATGATTATGAACAGGCAATAGCTATTATTAATGCACTGAATATTAAGGGGGAGGACAGTGAAAAAATATTGGAAAAGTATGCGGATTCTGCTTATTTTCACAAGATCATCCGATTTGAAGCTGATTTCAGGAGTGGCAGGATTGCAGAGGGTGAAATGGAAAAACCTGATATGTCAATTGAACCGGAACCACAATTTCTGGTTCAGTATTTCAAAGATGAAAAATTTTATGTAAAACAGAAACGATCTGGTCATTTTGTGAAGAAACTGTTTGAATATGCATCTAAGAAAAATGATATTTTGTTGGTGGGAATAACGAATCAGCAAATTCAACTTACTCAGGAAGAGGCTGAAAAGCAGCTAAAGATCGCTGATAGTATTATTATTTATAATCCTTTTTCACATCAGGCTTTTTTATATAAAGGAATTATCAATGGGATGGTAAAAAATTATAATAGTGCAATTTCAGCTTTTAACAGGGCCATTGAATTAAAACCAGATTATGCATTGGCATACTTTAGCCGTGCTAATATTAAGTATGAGCTGGAAGAATATAAATATATTGAAGAAGTCTATTCCCGGAAAGTCACCATTTCCTGGGGGAAAATTGATCCTCAGATCATAACACAGGCACCGGAATCACCAGATTTCAGGAAAGTGATAAATGATTTGAATAAAACTATTAAATTACAACCTGATTGGGGCTTTGCCTATTTTAACCGGGCTAACATCAGGATATTGCAAAAAGACTACGAAGGAGCTATCGATGATTATGATCAGGCCATCACACTTGAACCCGAACTTGCAGAAGCGTATTTTAACAGGGGTTTGACTTTAATCTATATGAGCAAGGCTGATAAAGCTTGTAATGATTTGGGGAAAGCAGGTGAATTAGGTGTTCAGGGTGCTTACAAGGCAATAAAGAGATATTGTTATAAATGATGCTTTCTTTCCCGAATGAAAAAATAGTTCTCGCAGCGATGTATACTACATGAAGAACAACTACTCTCCGAAGGAATCCCACGGACAAGCAATCAACTAATAAATATGCGTCAGGGTGAACAAATAAGTTAGCAGACCTGTTGTAACAAATATTATAGTTAATATTATACCAATGAGAGCAAGAACACCACTTATCGTAAAAAAAGTCTTGAGTTGGTTCAATGAACGGATCATAGAGTGCTTATCACCGGTGACGTAAGCATTTTCTGCAGAGGTTGATGATTGGTAAATCAGGATCCCCAGCCAAATGGGAAGCCAGGCAAATATTATTCCTATAATGGAAATAGCCATTAAGACCCCGTAAATAATAGATAATATTCCCAAAAATTTCATCCAGCCTTTACTATGAAATAATGGGGCACTGACTTCTTTAATAATTGTTGCTTGTTCAATGTTTTCTGTTTCCATAATTTGACTTTTTTATTCTAATTTTGTTGAGTTAATGAATAATCAATTATTTCTTTCAGGTAATTTAGACTGCATTATTCATGCAGAAGATAAAAGACAAAAGTAAAAAGATAAAAATCAAGTGTTTACATAAAATTTGTTTTAAGACTTATAAATTACTGGTCAAATTATTGTTTGTTTATTAACTTTATATAACTTTTGTCTTTATCCTTTTATCTTTTATCTTTTTGATTAATTTATAATATTACAAAATAAAAATTTGTTATTTTAACAAGTTTTATTTCCGTTAAAGACTTTTGTCTTTTTACTTTTATCTTTTATCTTGCAGTATACTGCGTTATGAATTAATCAAGTTAGTATCACGCGCATCTGGGAATGATTACATTTTTAAACGCATGTAAATTACAAAACATTTTTTTATGGATGAAAAAAAAACGGAAATTAATGTAGTTTCTGTAAATATTTCCAAAAAGAAGGGTACTGTAAAACATCCTATTGATCATATTCAGCTTGATAATATGGGGATTGTTGGAGATGCGCATGCAGGAAGCTGGCATAGACAGGTTAGTATGTTGGCAAAAGAAAGTATAAATGAGTTTGAGAAGTTGGCCGGCAGGCACATAAATAATGGAGAGTTTGCCGAGAATATAACCACTGAAGGTCTTTTACTTTATAAGGTTTCTCCTTTGGATAGATTTGTTTCTGATAGTATTGAGCTTGAGGTAACCCAGATAGGTAAGGAATGTCACGGTGATTCCTGTGCCATTTTCAGAGAAATTGGAAATTGTGTTATGCCTAAGGAAGGGATTTTTTGCAGGGTTATCAGACAGGGACAGCTGAAGCCGGGAGAAATCTTAAGATATGAACCCAAAATATTCCGTTCGTTGATTGTTACATTAAGTGACAGAGCAAGCCGGGGAGAATATGAAGATAAAAGTGGCCCAAAACTAAAGGAGCTCCTTCAGGCATTTTTTAATAAAATCAAATGGCATAACGATATAAAGATGAGGATTATTCCGGATGATGCAGAAATGCTGGAATCTATTCTGAAAGAAGCAAAAGAGAATAACACCGATTTTATTTTTACAACCGGCGGGACTGGCATCGGTCCTAAAGATATTACTCCTGATGTTGTAAAATCTATGTTAGACAAAGAAATACCTGGTATTATGGATTTCATTCGCCTGAAATACGGTCAGGAAAAACCAAATGCCTTGATTAGTCGTGGAGTTGCTGGTATTATTGGGAGATCTTTCATTTTTACCTTGCCGGGAAGTATCAGGGCAGTGGAGGAATACATGAATGAAATAACCAAATCCTTGATGCATCTGGTTTATATGCTTCATGAAATTGACACACATTAAAAATATATAGCCATGAGAGGGATCAGCGATAAATTGGGATTGTGATTTTGTCGAATAAGTTTTAAACATGTAAAAAGTGGAAAAAAAAATAGTATAAGAATATTATGTACTACTTTCTCCACTATTTTTGTAATCATCAGCCGAAATATCATGAAATCAAAAATTATATCATTACTCAAAAATAAATTTGTATATGCCACGCTTGCCTTTATCGTTTGGCTTACATTTTTTGATAACAATAGCTTGATCGTGCAATACCGTCTAACGAATTCATGGAAAAAACTGAAAAAGGAAAAACAATACTATCTGAAAGAGATAGAAAAAAACCGGATCGAGATAAATGAATTAATGACCAATAAGGAAACACTGGAAAAGTTTGCCAGGGAGAAATACCTCATGAAAAAGGAAGATGAAGAAATATTTGTGATTGTTGAGGAGTGATCCGGCTATTCAAATAATCTTCATTTTACATAGGATCAACATCTATCTGAACCTGAACGGACTTAAAGTCTGTTTTATGATTAAATACTTCTATTGATTTAATTACTTGATTTTTAATAAAGGACAAAGACACATCTTTTTCGATCTTGATGAGAATATGTTTGATGTACCAATTTTTGATCCTTGAGACAAGCGGATATTCCGGTCCGAGGACTCTCTTTCCCAGGTTGTTCCTCAATTCTTTTGCCAGCTCTTTTGCACCTTTATTTAAAAGATCGTAATCCCGGTTTTTTAATTTCAGCAGGATCAATCTATAGTATGGCGGGTATTTGAACTTAAGCCTGTCAGCCATTTGAAATGAATAGAACCCGGAATAATCATTGTCCAGCACATATTTTATCACATCGTGTTTTGGATTATATGTTTGTATGAACACTAATCCGCGTTTATTTTTTCTTCCTGATCTTCCACTGACCTGTGTCATTAACTGATAACTTCTTTCAAATGATCTGAAATCCGGAAAATTGATCATATTGTCTGCATTCATGATACCCACAAGGCTCACATGGTCAAAATCCAATCCCTTGGTAATCATTTGGGTGCCAACCAGCACATCTATTTTACATTGTTCAAAATCATTGATGATTTGTTGATGTGCATGCCTGGTACGCATAGTGTCCAGATCCATCCTTTTGATATTCGTTTCGGGAAACATGAGTGATAGTTCTTCTTCAAGCTTTTCAGTACCAAAACCTCTCATAAATATCTGTGTACTGCCGCATTCAGGGCATTTGGCAGGGATTGTCGTGTAATATCCGCAATAATGACAGCGCAGTTGATTTTGACTTTTGTGATATGTCAATGATATATCACAATTCACGCACATCGGGATATAATTACAATTGGAGCATTCCAGCCTCAATGAAAAACCACGGCGGTTTTGAAAAAGTATTACTTGTTTATGATTATTTAATGTTTTTTCAATGGCTTCAAGCAAAGCAGGTGAGAAATGTGATTTTATTTTTTTTTTCCTGCTTTCCAGTTTCATATCAACGATTTCAATTTTCGGCATCAGGATATCTCCATACCTTTGGGTAATCTCTACCAGGCCATATTTATCCTGTCTGGCATTGTGGTAACTTTCAAATGAAGGTGTAGCAGTTCCCAATATGGTTTTGGCATTATGAAGGCTTGCGAGATAGATGGCACAATCCCTTGCATTGTATCGTGGAGCAGGATCCTGTTGTTTGTATGATGTGTCATATTCTTCGTCGATGATTATAAGTCCCAGGTTTGAATATGGTAAAAATATGGCTGATCTGGCTCCAAGAATAATTGGGAAATGATCTTTTCTACCTGCAAATAAAACCCTGTCCCAAACCTCCACACGTTCATTATCATTATATCTTGAATGATAGATACCGATGCTGCTTCCGAAGAATTTTCTCAGGCGGTTTATTATCTGTGTGGTTAAAGCAATCTCAGGCAGGAGGTACAGAACTTGTTTTCCTTCCTTTATGGTTTGTTCGATCAGTTTTATATATATTTCCGTTTTGCCGCTCGAGGTTATACCATGCAAAAGAACAACATCTTTTTCCCGGAATTGATAACGGATATTTTTCAGGGCTTCTTTCTGGTGAGTATTTAATTTGATCTCATCAACTCCGGATGTTGCCGAAATGGAATCAAGGCGTGAGTCAATTTTTTCATAGGTTTCTATAACACCTTTCCTAACCAATTCATTCAACTGGTTATAAGATGCGTTGATGCTTTTTATTAGTTCTGAACGTTTAACCTCAGAATGGGTATTTTCTGTATTCCGGGAAAGGTTTATATAAGAAAGAAGCAATTGCAATTGCTTAAATGCTTTTTTACTTAATTGCTCAAAGACTTTCCTTAATTTTTGTTCATCTTCAAATTCCGGGGTCAGCTTCACATAAGTTTCAATCTTAGGTTTGTAACGGTTTTTTAATTCTTCCTCAACGGTGATGACTGATTTTTCCACAAGGTTTTTTATGAGCGGGAACACTTTTTTCAAATCCACCAGATCTGAAACTTCTTTAATGGTAAGTGTTTTGCGATAAGAAAGCGCTTCCACGATGAGTTGTTCCTTTTCATTCAATAACGAAACATCGACCTTAATTTCAGGATTAAGGAGAATTTTTGATTCGCTGGCGAGTTTCAGTGCAGAAGGCATTGCTGCATTCATCACCTCGCCGGGGAAAGCTAAATAATAGGCCGATATCCATTCCCAGAAAACAATTTGATGATGATTAACGATGGGGTCTTCATCCAGAATATCAAGAATATTTTTTGACAGGTAGCCAAAAGGAGGTTTGTCGTGAATATTC
>JAUWGC010000043.1 GCA_030606625.1 Bacteroidales bacterium
CTGACAAAAAGCCAGCGGATCATGAGATTGAGAACTTGTGTCGAAAGTCTTATCAATGGCTTCCGGACTATGCTGGCAGCGGTGCTGATCCTCATACTTGCATGGTCTCTCGCCCTGGTAACAGAACATATGCATACAGCAGATTTCATTTCACAAAGCATGCTTAAAATCGCCTTATCACCTTATCTTATTCCCGCACTGACTTTCATTCTGGCTGCTCTGGTTTCATTCTCGACGGGTTCTTCCTGGGGGACAATGGCAATACTGTATCCACTCCTTTTGCCGGCTTCGTGGTTGATAGCCAGGGATTACGGACTCGATGAAAATACAACACTTTCTATTTTCTATAATGTTGTTTCCTGCATTCTTGCGGGGTCAGTCCTGGGAGATCACTGTTCTCCGATCTCCGACACCACAATTCTAAGTTCTCTTGCCAGTTCCTGCAACCATATTGAACATGTACGGACACAGCTTCCATATGCTCTCACCGTTGGAGTTATTGCAATTATCGCCGGTACCATTCCATCTGCCTATGGTATATCAAAGCTTTTACTATACCCTCTTGGACTGATAATTCTTTTTGCAATAATTCTCCTGTTTGGAAAAAAGATTCCTGTATTTAAACTTATGCCATTGCACTGAAAAACATTATTAATAATGAAATTCTAAGAATTAATAGCATGAAAAAGTTATATTTATTTATCGCCATTATTATTGTTCTGGTTTCATGCCAGACGGATAACAAGCAAAGTGAATATGTTCTTGTGATTCAGGGTGGTGCCGGCTATGGTACAAAAAAGGACTTGTCACCGGAAAGGGAACAAGCTTATATAGAAACACTTACAAAGGTGCTTGAAACAGGAGCTGAAATACTGAAAAATAATGGATCCAGCCTGGATGCAGTTGAAGCATCCATTCGTATCATGGAAGATTCTCCTCTGTTCAATGCCGGCAAAGGAGCCGTATTCAATGAAAAAGGGGGGAATGAAATGGATGCATCCATCATGGATGGAAAGGATCTGAATGCAGGAGCTGTTGCCTGTGTCAGAAAGATCAGAAACCCGATATCTGCAGCACGTAAAGTGATGACAGACTCAAAACATGTACTGCTGGTCAAGGAAGGTGCGGAGGAGTTTGCAGAAAAACAGGGATTGGAAATGGCTGATTCTTCTTACTTTTTTGAACAACACCGCTGGGATTATTTTCAGAAAATAAAAATGAAAAAAACAGAATCGTTTTCTGATAAAAGTAAAAAATACAGCACTGTCGGTGCTGTAGCACTTGATAAATCAGGCAATCTGGCCGCCGGCACCTCAACCGGCGGGATGACCAACAAAATGGACGGACGTGTTGGTGATTCACCTATCATAGGTGCCGGCACCTATGCAAATAATAATACATGTGCGGTTTCGGCAACCGGCCATGGAGAATACATCATTCGTAATGTTGTTGCATATGATATCTCTTCCCTTATGGAATACAAAGGATGGACACTTGAAAAAGCAGCCGGGTTTGTCATCATGGATAAACTAAAAAAGATAAATGGCGGTGGTGGCGTTATTGCTCTCGATAAAGACGGCAATATTGCAATGACATTCAATACCAAAAGTATGATCCGCGGATATATCACCTCCGACGGCCGGATGGAAATTATAATTTTTGAAGAATGATTGCGAATGTTCAGGTATTTAATCCCGGCATTAAATAATCTAACCTTATATTTGCAGTGTTAATATAGCACATAAAGATCTTGTCAATCAGCTAAAAAAAGATGGCCTCCTATAAAATCGAATGGAACTTTAGACACCACATTTATGTGGTGGATATTATGAATTGCAGAGAAACCAGGGCTTTAGCCCTTGGTTAATAAGGCCTGCCTGTTTTTTGTTGACCATACAAAATGAACAAAAATTTTAATAAACGACATTATCCTGCTTATGTTTGGGCTAAAGCCCGGTTTATATTTCCTGATTTTAATAAACGGCATAAATGCCATTCCTAATTATTTTGGATTATTTCATTAACTTTAACTCATAATATTCAAGATAACCTTGCCTCATGTGTACGGTGGAAAAGAGGATATGTTTTCCGATAATTAAACACCACATTCATGTGGTGGATATTATGAATTGCAGAGAAACCAGGGCTTTAGCCCAAAATGTTATCCTTGTCCAATAAGACCAAATCCAAACCGCACAACGCGTTTAGATTAATAAATAATGATAGTTCCCAATGATTAGTACCATTATTTACAATTTGTACCCCGATATTTTTCATTTTTTGTAAAAAATTTTATCGGTTTTCTACCATAAGCTATACACCGTCAACTGCCTGCCCATCCGAAGCGAAGCGTAGGCGGGTCAACCGTTAACCGTTAACCGGTTTAGAATCCGAAATCCGGAATAAACAAAACTGTTCACTATTCACTGTTCACTAAACAGCGTTCCATAACCCAACCCCTGCATTAAATAATCTAACCCCGGCGTAAAATCATCTGTCTTATTTTTACTTTTTTGATGTCATAGCTTTATATTGTAAAATTGTAAACATTATTGACTGTTAATAATTAAAAACGACTTCTGACCATCAGCGGCACATGGACACTGGCCGGGTCTGATATTGATTTTTATTATTAAAAACATTATATTTACATAAAACTATTAATTATTGTTGGACAACGTATTACATACACATATATATATTCGGGCAGGTTGAATTAGTTTAAAATGAACTTAACGGCTTTAAAATATGTAACCTTTTTTTTAACAGTATTGTTTGTCCCATCTTTTATAGTTGCACAATCAATATTCGAAAGACCAGTTGTGATTGACATGGAAGACGGCCTGCCGTCAAATTACATTACTGCAATAGCTAAAGACAATGATGGGTTTATGTGGTTTGGCACAGATAATGGCTTGTGTCGCTGGGATGGAATAAGCGCCAAAGTTTTCAGACATGATTCCTCTGACACAAATTCGATTGCCTCTGATTTTATAGAACCTGATGCATTACTATGGGATGATGAGCAAAATAAGCTCCTTATAGGAACAAGCGAAGGATTAAGTATATACAATCCTATATCTGGCAGATTCAGGAATTACTATCCTGGCATGAGCGACTCTATACCTTCAGGAAACCGCATCTCAGCAATCATAAAAGACAAGGAAGGCATCATCTGGATAGCCACAGACAATGGCTTTGCCAGGTACAATGCAAGTACTGACAACTTTATTAATTATTATTATCAAGGCAGTTTTGATGGACAACCTGTATTTGATAAAGTAATGGCTAATATTACTCTTGACATCTGTCAGGATTTTAAGAATGATTCCATTTTTTGGATCGGAACACGATCAGGATTATTAAAATTTAATAAGTACACACAAGAAATCAGATGGTTTTATTTTAATTATTTTCCCAGGAATATTGAATCTAATATTAATGTTTTTCGCAGTGTATGTCCACATCCAAACGGTAAGCTGTATCTTGGTACATGGACAAGCGGAATGACTATTTTCTGCACCGAAACGGAAACATTCATTAAAAACTTACGGCCCAGTAGTGTTCCTGAAAAGAAAAATATTCATGACGGAACTTTTCCGCCAATTAAAATAAAATCGGAGTTTGAAATATGGTTACCTACTGTGCTGGGATTATCTGTTTTTGACACAGAAAAAGACACCATCAAAATTTTAACATCTTTTAAAAACCCTGCGGGAAAGAAATATCCATTATGGTTGAATCTTATTGATGAGAATAACATGCTATGGTGTGGTTCAAGGTATGGTGTTTATATGTTTGACGGGCAAAACCGGCAATTTGACAATTACTTCTTCAAGCCTTCAGGTAATTTCAAATCTTATATTACCTGGGATATTTTTGAAGATACAAAGACAGGTTTAATTTTTCTGGCTATACAAGGGGCAGATGGCCTGCATTATTATAATCCCGCTAAACAACAATTTGGTTTTTTGCAGGTACCGGCCGACCCAATGAGTGAAAATACCATCAATTCTATTTTTCAATCCAATGACGGAACAGTATGGATTGTTTGTCCGTATGGTCTATATAAGCTTTCGTCCGACAGAAAAAAACTACTCCCCTTCGATTTGTATTACGATAGTTATCCCTGGTTTAAGAAGATGGTTGAGGACAAGAATGACAACATCTGGATTAGTAGTTTATACTATGGTTTGCAAAAGGTGAACATACTATCAGCTAAGCTTGAAGAAGTAAAGAACTGGAGGGATTATTTTAAAACTGATAAAAATGCTCCGGAAATGATACACCTGATAGTGGATAGAGACAACAGGATTTGGTTTAGCCGGCGATATGGAGGCTATGGTTTTTATGATATTGAAGCAGATTCGGCACACTATTTTTTTATACATGATAGTATTGGAGACAGGTTTTACAATCTGAATTGTTTTGCCCACGGAAAAGATAACATTATATGGGCAGGTGACGGGAACAAAGGCCTGGGTTTTATAGATCCTGATTTTCCCGAAAAAGGCGTTCAATCCAAATGTTCAACCATAAATGGCTTACAAAGCAACAATGTGCACAATGTTAAGCCTGACGACAAGGACAGGATATGGATGTTAACGGAGGCAGGTTTGGAAATGTTCTATCCGGCAACGGGCGAAACTGCTCTTTATAACAGCAACGATGGTATGGTTACCTTCGACACTTTTGCCAATCGCAATTCATATATCCCGGGAAGCCTCGAAAAGCTAAGCAGCGGCAGAATGGTTATCGGTTATCGCAGGGGCCTGGGGTTTTTCTATCCCGACAGCCTGGTTACAAACAAGGAAATCCCCATTCCATACCTGACTTCCGTAAAAGTATTTGAAAAGGAAATTTCTTCTGATACAACACTATATTACTCCCACCAGATTGATCTGGATTACCATCAGAATTTTCTGACTTTTGAATATTCTGCTATTGCTTTAACTATTGGTAGTGATATTCGTTTTTTTCATCAATTGGAAGGTGTTGACAGGGATTGGGTCCGATCATCACGATGTTTTGCTTCTTATTCAAATCTTGCACCAGGCACTTATGCTTTCCGGGTCAAAGCGCAAAGCGGTTATCAATTATGGTCTGAGAAACCGATGATTTTCAAAATAGCGATCCATCCGCCGTGGTGGAAAACATGGTGGGCTTATGCTTTGTATTTCCTTGTAATTGGAGGTGCATTCTTTGGATTTTATCGTTTTCAGCTCAATCGACAATTGGCTTTGCGTGAGGCCAGCCGGCTTAAAGAACTGGATGAAATAAAAAGCCAGCTATATGCCAATATCACCCACGAATTCCGCACGCCCCTCACTGTTATTACAGGCATGGCCGATGAGATCAAATCCTATCTGAAACCAGGTGAGCAAACCCGCCTGGGCGAATTTCTGGATATGATAAAACGAAATGCCGGTAACCTGCTCCACCTTGTAAGTCAAATGCTCGATTTATCAAAACTGGAAAGCGGCAAGCTTGAGTTGAAGCCTATTCAGGCAGATGTTGTTCCATATTTGCAGTATATAACCGAATCCTTTCAATCATTTGCCGAGTCGAAAGGGATTAAACTGGTTTTTTATAACGAGACAGAGACGGTATTCATGGATTATGATCCCGATAAATTATTCACCATCATATCAAACCTTTTATCTAATGCGATTAAGTTTACACAAAAGGGTGGTAAAGTAATATGCCACCTCCAAACATCAGGAAAATCGCATCCTGAAAACTTAATACTAAAAATTAAAGATACAGGCATTGGTATCCCGGCAGATATGCTCCCAAACATTTTTAACCGCTTTTTCCAGATCGATAGTACGACTACCCGCAAGGATGAAGGAACGGGTATAGGATTGTCGTTAGCAAAGGAGCTGGTAGAATTAATGAAGGGTACCATCAGCGTTAAAAGCCAACAGGGTAAAGGTTGCGAATTTACAGTGTGTTTACCCATTACACGGACTGCTCAAAAACAAGTTTCTAAATTTGACGGAAAGCAGGCTGACAGTGAAATATCAGATAAATGGGTAAGTGGATTACCGGCAGAACCTGTGATTACTGAGTTGCCCGGATCAGATACTTTCGTGGCACCCGATTATCCACTTACACTTATCGTGGAGGATAACGAGGATGTAGCAAAATACATTGCAGTATGCCTTGGTGAAGACTATAAAATTCATCATGCAAAAGACGGGCAGGAAGGAATTGATAAAGCCCTCAGGCTCATCCCGGATATTATCATTTGTGATGTGATGATGCCGGAGAAAGACGGATTTGAGGTATGCTCATTTCTTAAGCAGGATGAACGCACCAGTCATATTCCTATTATTATGCTTACGGCAAAAGCTACAAGGGAAGACCGTCTTGAGGGGTTGAAAAGCGGGGCAGATGCTTATCTGACAAAACCATTTGACAAAAAAGAGTTGTTGATCCGTATGGATAAAATGGTCGGGCTCAGGAAGCATTTGTTTGAAAAATTCAGTGATAGAAAATATAAGCTGAAGCGTTCCCTGTCCCCTGATAATATAGAAGACCTGTTTTTACAAAAAGCCATTAATTTCATCGAAAATAATATTGATGACTCTGATTTTGGTACCCTCCAACTTGCACGATCGATAGGAATGAGTGAATCACAGATATACCGGAAACTCAAAGCGCTTACAGGAAAATCAACAGCATTGTTTATTCGATCCATGAGGCTTCAGAAAGCAAAGGAGCTGTTGAAGACTACAACTCTGAATGTCTCCGAGGTAGCTTATGAAACAGGTTTCAGCGATCCTGCCTGGTTCAGCCGGGTTTTCAAAGAGGAGTTTGGCGAATCGCCTGTTACTTTTAAAGAAAACCCTAAGCACTAAATCCTAAACTCTAAACAATACCAAAATTCAAAAATCCAAATGACCAAAACAGTACAATCTAACTCTACTTTGGAGCATTTGAATTTATTTTTTAAGAAAATCCTAAGCACTAAATCCCAAACTCTAAACAAATTCAAAATTTAAATGATAAATGCTCAAAACTATACCCACACACTTGCCCGCAGCTGTTTTGGAATTTGTATTTTGGTCATTCAATATTGTTTAGTATTTAGGTAATTAGGATTTAGGATTTGAACAAATAGTGAAACAAATTCCAAATAATCTCTTAGTGCGTGCAGCAATATTCCAGAAACCTTCCCATCTGACAGAATAGTCCAAGCATTTGAAAAAATAGCACAAGACATTATATGTAGTTTAATAGATATTTGAAGAAAAAATTTTGCCTGTTTTTACCGGCAAGAATTTTAATTTATTAAAATCAAATTAACATCAAAAAAACAGAGGTCATCATGAAAAAAATTTTATGCTCATTCATCGCTATTTTCTTCAGTATCGCAATCTATTCCCAGACGCCTGTTCCAGGAGGATCAATCAGCGGTACCTGGACGCTGGCTGGTTCCCCATATCTTATTCAGGATAGTACAATTATACTTAATGGGGCCACATTGACAATCGAAGCCGGGGTGCTGGTTGAATGGCAGGGAAGTTATGCTATGTGGGTCGAAGGACAGATCCTTGCCCAGGGCACAGAAACGGATTCGGTCATTTTTACTGCAGCTGATACTTTAACAGGTTGGAAAGGTATTCGATTTGATAATACGCCAGCAGGAAATGATACTTCAAGATTCCATTATTGTTTATTTGAACACGGTAAAGCACACGGAGCTTTACCCGATAATTCAGGCGGAGCGCTGGCGGCCTATTATTTTGGCAAGATTATTATTGACCATTGTATGTTTTATAATAATAGGGCATTAGATAACACCATTGATTCAAATCCATGTGGTGGGGCAATCGCACTCGACGGCAGCAGTCCGATTATCAAGAACAGTTTATTTAAAAATAATTCCAGTCTTTCCGGTGCAGGGATTTTTTGCTTTAGTCAGTCTAATCCAACAATAATAAACAACATATTTACCAACAATACTGCCCCAGATGCCGGCTACTGGGGCACAGGATATGGTGGCGCTATCACATGTTACTTAGATGCACATCCTACGATAAAAAATAATACTTTTTGTAATAACTATGCGGGAAATGGTGGTGGAGCTATTGGATGTGTTGACAAATGCAATCCCATTATTGATCATAATCTTATCTTTAATAATACATCTGATTGGATAGGGGGTGGAATTGAGATCCAGGATACCTGCAATCCAATAATTATCAATAATACTATTGCAGACAACCAAGCAGAATTTGGTGGAGGAATTGATATCTGGGGGTATTGCGAGCCAGAAATCACGAATACCATCCTCTGGGGTAATACAGTAACCGATGGTGGTAACCAGGTAAATATCAAGGATGAATATTCCATCCCCAATTTTTATTATTGTGATATCCAGGGTGGGCAGGCCGCTTTTGGGGGATTTCCACATACAGGAGAATACAGGGATTGCATCGACTCCATTCCATTGTTCGAAGATACACTTACAGGTAATTACCACCTAACCGAAAACTCTCCCTGCATCGATGCAGGTGATCCTACAATGTTTGATCCTGATGGAACCAGATGTGATATTGGGGCGTTTTACTATCATCAGATTAATCCGGGCTTTTCAGAATTCAAACCTGACGTTCAGCTAAACAGGGTTTATTGCTATCCAAACCCTACACAAGGGATGTCAGATATCAGATATCAGATATCAGATATCAGAAATGTTATACTGGCTGTTTATGATATACATGGCCAAGAAATATGCGTCCTGGTTAACAAAACGCAAGCTGCCGGGGAATATACGCTGCGATTTGACGCTTCGGGTCTGCCTGCTGGTTTGTATATAGTCCGATTGCAGGCTGGAAACGAAAGTGCGGTGGGTAAGTTGTTTGTCGTTCATTAACAAGTAGGCGGTAGGCAGTAGGCAGTTTAATATCACTTACTGTCAACTGCCTGCCCGCCAAAGCGAAGCGCAGGAGGGTCAACTGTCAACCGTTAACTGAAAAAAGGAGGTTATCATGAAAAAAATAGCATCATTTGTTTTTGTACTGTTGTTTAGTTTCCATGCAGTTGTATTGTCCCAGCCTTGTCTGCCCGAAGGCATCACCTTTTCCACGCAAGCACAGATTGATAGCTTTCAAATCAATTACTCAAACTGTACAGAAATTGAAGGGGATGTAATTATATATGGAAATAATATAACTAATTTAAACGGTCTAAATGTTTTAACATCCATTGGGGGATATCTTTGGATTAAACAAAATGATGTCTTAAGCAGTTTAACGGGACTTGATAATGTGACCTCAATTGGGGAATACCTTAGGATTTATGACAATGATGCCTTGACCAGTTTGACGGGACTTGATAATCTGACTTCTATCGGGGAATACCTTATAATTTATTATAATGATGTCCTGCCCAGCATAGAAGGACTTGGCAATTTGACATCCATAGAAAGATACCTTAGGATTTATGACAATGATGCCCTAACCAGTTTAACTGGACTTAACAATCTGATTTCTATCGGGGAATACCTTAAGATTGAATCCAACGCTACCTTGACCAGTTTAACGGGACTTGACAATGTGACTTCCATAATGGGTTACATTGAAATTTATGGAAACGCTGCCCTGACAAGTTTAGCGGGATTGGAAAACCTGACTTCCATCGGGGAATACCTTAAGATCGAACACAATTGCTCTCTGACCAGTTTAATGGGACTGAGCAGTCTGACTTCAATCGAAGAATACCTTAAGATCGAACACAATTATTCTCTTTCCAGTTTAACGGGATTGGGCAATTTGTCCTCAATCGGAGAATACTTTAAACTCAATTCAAATGTAGAACTGTTAAGTCCGACTGATATATCCAGCCTGGTCTCTATTGGTGGGGATTTTGAGATCACTGAAAATCCAGGGCTTATGAATCTTGCAGGGATGGAAAACCTGAATACCGTCGGAGGAAACCTTGATGTCAGGGAAAACGAAAACCTGGCAAATTTCTCTGGATTGGATAATCTGTATTTCATCGGTGGAGACTTTCAAATTCATAATAATGCTTCCCTGACCAGTTTATCAGGCCTCGAAAACCTGCATTATATCGCTGGAAACCTCCATATTGGTCATTGGGCCTGGCCACTCCCGGTTGGTCATCCATCTCTGACCAGTTTGACAGGATTGAACAATTTGACTTCCATCGGGGGATATTTTGAAATTAGCTATAACGTCGCTTTAACCAGTTTAACGGGATTGGAAAACCTCACTTCGATTGAAGGGGACGTGAAAATTGGATCTAATCCCGGTGGTAATAGTGGTGGTAATCCCTCCCTGGTTAGTTTTGTAGGATTGGACAATCTAAATTACATAGGAGGCAATATTACAATTTACCATAACGATGCCCTTATCAGCCTGGCAGGTTTTGACAATTTGGTTTCATTAGTGGGAAACTTTGGGATTTATGATAACGATGCCCTTGCCAGTTTGACAGGACTGGATAATCTGAATTCTATCGGGGGAAACTTAACAATTGCGGGTAGTGCCGTGGTTAATTTCACAGAGTTAAATAACCTGGATTCAATCATGGGGAGCTTTGAGATTGGTGGGAATCCTGCTCTGATCAGCTTAACAGGATTGAATAACCTGAAATATATTGGTGATAATTTTTCAATTGGCAGCAATGGTTCTCTGACTGGATTAACCGGGCTTGAAAGCTTGTCGTTCATCCCGGGAAACCTAGAGATCAGTATTAATTCCTCACTGCAAAGCTTAGCAGGACTTGAAAACATAATTTCTATTGGTGGAGATCTAAAATTACATGGTAACACAGCCCTGGAAGGTCTCTCAGAAATGACAAATTTATCTTCAGTAGGCGGCCTTCAAATTGGGGCTAATGACACCCTGCAAAGTTTAGCAGGTTTAGAAAACCTGACACAAATATTCAGAGATGTGATAATTGGCATGTATTATGCCGGTAATCCGTTACTGGTCAATTTAAATGGTTTAAATAATCTTACTTTCATAGGAGGAAAACTGGGAATTTATGATAACACAGCCCTGAGTAGCCTGGCAGGATTGGAAAACCTGTCTTCTATCGCAGGTAATTTTGAAATTGGAACTTTACACTCCCAAAATTCTTTTGTAGGAAATCCATCCCTTCACAATTTAACCGGATTGGAAAACCTGGAAAACATAGGGGGAAACCTTAAAATTGTAGCAAATGATTCCCTGGAATGTCTCATTGGACTGAGCAGTTTAAACTCAATTGGGGGTTCCTTTATGGTTGTTAAAAACGATTCTCTCACCAGCTTTACGGGATTAGAAAGCCTTACCTCCATTGGAGGGAGCCTGAGAATCGGACCTGATTATTGTGGTCTTCCCGTGGGTAATGCATCACTGTCATCCTTAACAGGTTTAGAAAACCTGGAATATATCGGAGGAGGCATTAATATGGCTGGCAATGGCGCCCTGACAAGCTTGTCGGCATTAGAAAATTTAACTACTCTAAATGGCTATCTCAGGATTTATTTAAATAGTTCTTTAAGCAGTTTAACAGGCCTTGAAGGGTTGAACTCTATCGGGGGAAAGACTATTATTGAATTCAACTATGCAATTGATGATCTAAGCGGGCTCGACAATGTTGCTTCCATCTGGGAAGGTTTGTATATATCCAATAACAGCCTGTCAAGTTTAACGGGGCTGGACAATTTAAGCTACATAAGCGGAGAACTGACAATTCGCGGTAACAACGCCTTAACAAGCCTGGAAAGTTTAGAAAATGTGACTCATATCGGCCAGGGCCTGGACCTTTATGACAACAGTTCTTTAACTAGTTTAGCAGGTCTGGCTAATGTGACATCAATCGGGGGACGGCTCTCGATCAATTCTAACCATGCCCTTACAAATCTAGAGGGATTGGAGAAAATATATGCAGGTTCAATCAATGACTTAATAATTACCAGTAATTCTTCTTTATCGTCCTGTGATGTAAGAAGCATATGTGAATACCTGTTAGCCCCTAATGGAGGTATTATTATTTCTTACAATGCAATTGGTTGCAACAGCCAGGAAGAGGTTGAAGAAGCCTGTGGGATTGTTTCTGTGGATGAAGTACAGCTTTCAGATAAGGTATTCATATATCCCAATCCAACCCAAGGGAAATCAGAAATCAGATACCAGATATCAGAAATCAGAAATGTTTCATTAACAGTTTATGATATAATCGACAAGCAGATTAATATTTTGGTAAATGAAGCTCAAGCTGCCGGGGAGTATACTGTACGATTTGATGCTTCCGATCTGCCTGCCGGGATATATCTGATTAGACTTCAGGTGGGAAGTGAAGTTGTTACGAAGAAGATGATTAGGATTGAGTAAGTCATACGTCAAGATAAAAGACAAAAGGATAAAGATAAAAGTAGCTTAACCTGAATCTTTTGTCTTTATCCTTTTGTCTTTTGTCTTTATCTAACCATTAACCACCAGTCGCAAGTATGAAGTAATGAGAATCGAATAAACACATAAAGATCTTGTCAATCAGCGGTACCTGGACCCTGGCCGGATCTCCCTACGAAATTCAGGGTGAAACAACCGTCGAGGACGGTACCACATTGACTATCACTCCTGGAGTTCTTTTAAAATCTTATTCACATTCTCCTCGGTGGAGGTGAGTTTGTTTTTACAGATTTTGATTAGTTTGGCGGCTCGTTTTACTTTTTCCGACAGTTCATCTACACCGATCTCACCACCTTCAATTTCATTTACGATCGCTTCAAGTTCTTCGAAGGCTGCTTGATATGTTTCCTTTTCTTCCATAGCAGTATGTTTGAAGATTCAACAATACTTTTGATTTTTCCGCTGTATAGTTCGGTTACCAGGATGTCGCCTTTCTTAGCCTCATCCGGGCTCAATATCGCTTTGTTATTTAACCATGTGATGCTGTATCCCCTTTTGAGTACATTTGTTGGGTCGAGCATACGAATGTGATTTTCAAGTTGAGTCAGGTTACTGCTCTTTTGATGAATCAGATTCTTCAGCTGAATGGTAAACATCTTTGTGTGCTGTGAAAGGCCGGTTCGGTTGACCTTTAAAATATTCGCCGAGTTATTCCTTATCGATGACTGAGAGTCGGATAAAGATTTTTTTGATTTATCGAGGAGAAATTTAAATTCCCTGATGATTGAATTGCCCGATGTCATTAAAAAATCACTTTGATCTTTCAGGATTTGCTGAGCAAATTCAATGATCTTTTTTTCCCGCTCATCAAGCGGGACTTTGAAATTATGAAATTGCTGGATCAGGTAATCGGCAACATCAGTTGGTGTAATATTATTTTTATACGCCACCATTTGCACAACGGTTTCATTGGTTGAGTGGCCTATTCCGGTCAATACCGGTAATGGAAACAATGCGATTTCCTTTGCAAGGTTGTAGTTATCATAACAATTCAGGCCAACATCTCCGCCACCTCCGCGAATGATGGCAACAAGATCAAAGTAATCTTTCACTTTCCTAATACGGGCAAGCTGCTTTAACATATCATTTACAGCCTTGTCACCCTGAAGTAACGATGGAAAAAGCATATAAAAGAAACGGTATCCAAACGGGTTTATATCGATTTTATTCCTGAAGTCTGAATAGCCTTTGCTGGTTTCAACTGAAATAACAGCAATCCTTTTTGGCAATAGTGGTAACTTAAGGCTTTTGTTCCTGTCAAAAATTTTCTCTTCCTTTAACTTCCCGATCGTTTCCAGCTTTTCCCTGATCATATCTCCCAGAGTGTAATTGGGATCTATATCAAGGATTTGGAGAGCAAGCCCATGAACAGGATGGTATTTTATCCGGGCATTAAATAAGATATTAATACCATCTTTCAATGGCTCCTTTGTCGTTTCAAGAAAAATTTTATTGATCTGTTGGTAATCGTCTTTCCATAAATTAGCCCTGATCTGGGCAACAACTTTTCCATCTGATTTCTCAACCAGGTCGGGATAGCAATGCCCGCTTTTGGGATAATGGTTTAGCTTTAGCAATTCTGCTTTTACCCAAATCGAATTTGTGTACTTATTTGATATCGTTCGTTCGATACTTTGAGTTACCTCAAGTAATGAAAAAACATGTTTATTATTTATATTATCAGGCATTCTTTTTTGGTTAGCATTTTATTTTATTATCTTTGTAACAGAAGCATCACCAAAGATAGCATCTTTGGTCCGACGTCCTACTTGTAGGGCGTTTCTTTTTATACACATTACTCATCATCCTTGTTATCTTCCCTCCCCCCATCATTCATTTCCATTCCTACCGGCAAACCGGAACAAGCACATAGGGAGAGGATCAAAGCTTTTGCTAATACAGTTGATTTTATTTAAAATTCCTAATTTTGTATGGTCCAAAACAAAGGGTGAAGCTTATACATTTGTATTTCGTACGATTGGTCAAGCGTATCTTTGATTGCGCAAGGACAATGTGCGGATACTTGTTTTTTTCTTGATTAATCAGAAAACGAAAATCATTTCTTTGTGAAATCGGGAAATTCAGAAAAATATCTACTGAACTAAAAGTTATTAACAGTCTGATTTATTGGAATTTAATATAACAACGTCTTCAAAATTTGCTTTTAAGTTTTATTAAAATAAATAATACCATAGTTTCGCTAATTTTATTTGCTAATATTTTAATAATTTTAATACGTTATTTGGATCTCTTATGGAATTATATTAAAATACCAGTAAATTATTCAATTATCTGATACAAATGCTAATTATCCATAGACTTGACGATTTTCTCTTTACTATTTTTCCAGAAATAGATTGGAATGATCATGAAGCCATTATTAAAAGGCTTGAGACATATTATTCATATGGAAACAAAAAGCCCAATGTGAAAATCGATAATGATTTTGTGATCATTGAGATCGATACGTCTGATATTGAGGCTCAGGAAGCAGATTACAACAAAACAATAGCGCTCTGTGAACAAGGTAAATATACTGAAGCTAAAAAGTTACTGGACAACCTGATTAAAAAGGATTCTACAAATTCGGAATATCACAGAATCTATGGTCAGATCCTTTCGGATGAGGGGGACCAGGATGGGGCTACGGATGAATTAATAGAGGCATTGCGATGGGATCCGAAAAACAAATGGGCTTTGCTTATGATAGGCAATGTGCTTGCCAAATATAAACAGGATATTTCCACAGCCTTAAAATACTACGATCAGGTAATAAAGATTGATCCTGAGGACAATATTGCATTAAATAACATAGGTGCGAATCTAATACAGCTTGGCAATGCCTCAGAAGCAAAAAAATATTTTGATAAAGCCCTGCAGTTAAATCCTGAATACCCCAATACACATTATGCATTGGCACTGATGGCCAGTAATGAAGGTGATGATTATACTGCGTTCAATAAAGCCATTGATGCAATTAAGAGAAATGCACGCAGGGATGACCTTTACAGACAAGGTGTTAAGCTGGCATTTGATTCTGCAGCTAAGCTGATCCGCCAAGATGAGGCTTTCGAACATCTGGTTATGCATGAAATAGCTCACATTGACCTTGCAACTCAGGCCAGATCACGGGGATGAACCAGGATAAAGAGATCAAGAAATGGTATGTGGAGAACAGGTGGCTGCCTGCCGTAAACAATTCCATAAATGGTTATGGCATGGAAGAATGGCATTTCATTGAAGTTGCTGATGATATCAGGGATATTAAAAACGACTTGAGAGAAAAAACAGAAAGTATATAATGTCGAATACGTCAGACAGTGTCTGACATATTGAATAAGCATAAAAGAATTATGAATTTTCATCAGCTAATAGAAAACATCAGGGCAACACATGATGTTTTCTTCAGTGCTTCAACGCAAACCATCAATGTATACATGACATTACGGAACTTGTTGATTGGTAAATTCATTGTTGATTTTGAGCAGGGTGGTGAAGACCGGGCAAGCTACGGTGAAGCTGTCGTTGATTCATTGGCTGATAAATTAAATGAAAAAGGATTTTCGGCCAGGAACCTAAAATTATTTCGCCAGTTCTATTTGTGCTATCCTCAGTTTTCGGTGGTTCTACCGCGTTTTTTGACAAATGATCGGATTATGCAGACCGCGTCTGCACAATTGAAAACAGCGAACACGAAATTGCCCGAAATAATGCAGACATTGTCTGCACAATTTGTTGCCAATGAACATGAAACTATTGTTCAGCCCGATAAATTGATGAGTTGTCTTTCATTTTCACATTTCACGGAACTAATTAAAATTGATGATCCTTTAAAGCGGGCTTTTTACGAGATTGAAACGATCAGGAATACCTGGTCGGTAAGGGAAATGCGCAGGCAGATAGATAGAATTTTGTACGAACGTTCCGGATTGTCGAAAGATAGAGAAGGATTGATCAGGCACGTCAACAAAACCATTACACCTTCGTCTCCGGAAGAAATAATTCGTGATCCCTATATTTTTGAATTCCTGCAATTACCGGCAAAACACCTGGTAAAAGAAACCGATCTTGAAAAAGCAATGCTTGACGGCATTGAGGATTTCTTGATGGAATTGGGCAATGGCTTTTGTTTTGAGGCACGACAGAAGATG
>JAUWGC010000065.1 GCA_030606625.1 Bacteroidales bacterium
GTCGGGCCAAACAGCAGAGGCTTTCCTGTATTCCGTATCGCATATTGATCTTCTTAGTATAGGATTTAATTGCGCTTTAGGAGCCAAAGAATTGCGCCCTTTTGTTGAAGAGCTTTCCCCAAAGGCTTCTTTCTATACAAGTGTCTACCCAAATGCAGGGTTGCCCAATCAATTTGGTGAGTATGAAGATACACCGGAAAAAATGGGTGTGTATATAAAAGATTTTCTTAATAACAGATTCGTAAATATTGTAGGTGGATGTTGCGGAACAACCCCTGACCACATCCGAAAATTTGCCGAACTGGCTTCTAATGCTTCTCCCAGAAAGATCCCCGATAAAAAGGAATTCTTACAACTAAGTGGTTTGGAACCATTGCTTGTTTATGAAGACAGCAATTTTATCAATATTGGCGAACGAACCAATGTTACAGGTTCAAAAAAATTCGCCAGGCTTATCAGAGAAAAGAAATACGAAGAAGCACTCTCAGTAGCCCGCCAGCAAGTAGAAGGAGGAGCCCAGATCATTGATATAAGCATGGATGATGCTATGCTCGATGCAAAAAAATCTATGATCGAATTTCTGAACCTCCTGGTGGCAGATCCTGATATTGCCCGTCTGTCGGTCATGATCGATTCTTCCATGTGGGATGTTATAGAAGCAGGATTGAAATGCCTGCAGGGAAAATCCATCGTCAACTCAATTAGTTTAAAAGATGGTGAGAAAATTTTTACAGAAAGAGCCAGAAAAATAAAAAGTTATGGAGCTGCTGTGATCGTCATGGCTATTGATGAACAGGGACAGGCCGTCACTTTTGAAAGAAAAACAGAGATCTGTAAAAGGGCTTATGATATCCTTACAGGAGAAGTCGCTTTTCCTGCTCATGATATCATCTTCGATCCGAATATCCTGACCATCGCTACCGGTATTGAAGAACATAATAACTATGCAGTAGATTACATTAAAACCGCCGAATGGATCAGGGAGAACCTGCCTTATGTGAAGGTGAGCGGCGGTGTGAGCAATCTTTCTTTTTCTTTCCGTGGAAACAACACTGTAAGGGAAGCGATGCATTCGGTTTTTCTGTACCACGCCATTAATAACGGAATGGATATGGGAATTGTAAATCCCGGAATGTTACAGGTATATGACGAAATCCCGGAAAAATTGCTTCAATTAGTGGAAGATGTCATTCTGAACAGGCGAAATGATGCTACGGAAAGGTTGGTCGCATATGCCGGCATGGTTGAGAAAAAGGGTGAAAAAGTGCAAAAGGAAAAGGAATGGAGAAATGAACCTGTTGAAGAAAGGCTGAAGTATGCTTTGATTAATGGTATTATGGATCATATTGACGATGATGTGGAAGAAGCCAGAGAAAAATATAATAAAACCTTAGATGTGATTGAAGGCCCGTTGATGGAGGGCATGAACACCGTTGGTGAATTATTTGGTAACGGTAAAATGTTTCTTCCACAGGTAGTTAAAAGCGCCAGGGTGATTAAAAAGGCCGTTGCGAAACTTGAGCCATACATTATTGCTGAACAAGAGAATGGAGGCAGCTTAAAACCAGCAGGTAAAGTATTGCTGGCAACGGTGAAAGGTGATGTCCATGACATCGGAAAAAACATTGTGAGTGTTATTCTTGGGTGCAATAATTACGAAGTGATTGATTTGGGTGTGATGGTACCTGCAGAGAAAATCCTTCAAGCTGCACATGAAGAAAAAGCTGATGCTATTGGCCTGAGTGGCCTGATCACCCCATCACTGGAAGAGATGACTCATGTTGCTTCTGAAATGCAAAGAACAGGGTCCGGAATTCCATTACTCATCGGCGGAGCCACTACATCAGAAATACATACAGCAGTAAAAATAGCACCCCAATATGATCATCCTGTCATCCATGTTAAAGATGCTTCAAAATGTGTGAGTGTCATGAGTAATTTGATTTCTGAAAAAACCCGGGCAGGTTATATTGAAGAAATAAAACAAAAATACCATCAACTTAGGGTCAAGCAAAAAAGTCGGGATACGGAATATGAAATAATTCCTCTGAATATTGCAAGAAAAAACAGATTAAATATCAGTTGGGACAAGGTCAGGATATTCAAACCTTCCATTATTGGAAATAAAGTATTCACAGACTATCCACTGAGCGAAATCAGAAAATATATCAATTGGTCTTTTTTCTTTAATGCCTGGAAGATAAACGGGAAATATCCTGCAATCCTTAAAGATCCTGTTAAAGGTGAAGAAGCCGGGAAACTCTATGAAGATGCCAATATTATGCTCGACCGGATTGTCAATGATAAAATGCTTATGGCAAATGGTGTTACCGGCCTGTACCCGGCAAATTCGACCGGTGAAGATATTGAGATCTATTCTGATGATTCAAGGGAAAAGGTCATTTCAGTATTCCAATTTTTGAGAAATCAGGAAAGAAAGGAAGCGGGTATTCCAAATTTAAGCCTTGCAGACTTTGTCGCACCAAAAACATCCGGAAAGGCTGATTATATTGGTGCTTTCACATTAACGTCAGGCATTGGGATTGAAAAATGGATAAGATATTTTGAGGAAAAAAATGATGATTACAGCATCATCATGATCAAAGCCCTGGCCGATCGCCTTGCTGAAGCTTTTGCAGAGCTGATTCATGAAAGGGTTAGAAAGAAGTTATGGGGTTATGCAAAGGATGAAAACCTTACACCTGAAGAATTACTAAAGGGACGGTACCAGGGTATCAGGCCCGCACCCGGATACCCTGCTTGCCCTGAGCATTCAGAAAAACGAACTTTGTTTGATTTGCTCAGATCTGAAAAAAATGCCGGAATGAACCTGACAGAGAATTATGCGATGGTTCCTGCAGCTTCTGTGTGTGGTTATTATTTCTGTCATCCGTTTTCCGGATACTTTAATCTTGGTAAAATAAGCAAGGAACAAGTGAGGGACTATGCGATAAGAAAAGGAATTCCAGTTGCAGCAGCTGAGAAGCTACTGGACACGAATTTAAGTTATAAATAGATCTTTATATTGTTAAAAAATTGTATTTAATTATTTTTACCTGGTAAAGGTATTGAGTTAAGAGGCAAATATATTAGAATAACCTATGAGAGTAATAGAATCAATAGAAAAAGCTAACAGGACCTTATTCACCTTTGAGATCCTTCCACCTGAGAAAGGTGATGATATCCATTCTATTTATGCTACAATCGATCCACTGATGGATTTTGAACCAGCTTTCATTGATGTAACTTATCACAGGGAAGAGATCAAATACAAAGAACTTCCTGACGGGCTGCTCGAAAAAAAAATTATCAGAAAAAGACCGGGCACAATTGGAATTTCTGCAGCAATTAAATTTAAATATAAGGTCGAGGTTGTTCCACACATTATTTGCGGAGGATTCACTTTTGAAGAAACCGAAAACGGATTACTTGACCTGCATTTTTTGGGGATCAATAATCTATTGGTTGTCAGAGGAGATAATCTGTCAGGGGAAAAGTTCTTCCGGCCAGAAAAAGGAGGACATCATCATGCCTCTGAACTCATACGGCAGATCATCGATCTAAACAAAGGGATCTACCTTGATGATGAATTAGAAAATACAGCTCCAACTAACTTCTCAGTTGGTGTGGCAGGTTATCCTGAGAAGCATATTGAATCACCAAACTCCAAATCTGATATTAAGTGTCTGAAACAAAAGGTTGATGAAGGGGCGGGATACATTGTCACGCAGATGTTTTTTGACAATCAGAAATATTTTGACTTTGTAAAAATGTGCAGGGAGGAAGGAATAACAGTTCCTATAATTCCCGGTTTAAAACCAATTTCCACTAAAAACCAGTTATCAACCCTGCCGCGGACTTTTAATATTTCCATTCCCGAAGAACTGGAAAAAGAGATAACAAAATGCAAGGATAATTCCCAGGCAAGGCAGGTTGGTGTTGAATGGGGTATCCAACAATCAAAAGAATTGATCAAATTCGGTGTCCCGGTACTTCATTATTTCACGATGGGTAAGTCGGGAAATATCAGGCAGATTGCTAAAATGGTTTTTTGATAAATTATTTAATCTTCACAAATTTATCTTGTATCATATATCCATCTTCCATTCTGAATTGAATCGTATAATATCCTTCAGGAAGGTTGCTGGTATTGACCCGGATGATTTGTTTGCCGCTTGGCCTAGCTTCTTTCAGTTGATATACTATCTGGCCAATCTGGTTTAAAAGATTCAGTTGATATGATGATTTTTCTTTTAGAACAAACTCTATATTTACGTAATTATTAGCCGGGTTTGGATAGATCCTTATCTGATCAGATGCCAATTCATCAATTCCGGTACAATCGTCTATAGTTACTTCATAATCTTCGGTGGTTTCCGAACACCCGTCTGCATTTTCTTCTGTCACATAAACATACCCGGTCCCAGGTGCCCCCCATTTTATGGTTATCTCATATGTTCCTGTACCAGAAATAATGGTTCCTCCGGTAACATTCCAGGCATATGTACTTCCGGGATTATCAGCTGTCGAATAATTCGTTTCTTCATCATTACATACAAGTGTTAAGCCGGAAATTTCAGGATCCGGGGATTCAAAAACCATTACTTCAAGTTCATCTGAAGCCGGTCCGATAAAGCACTCATTTTCACCTTCAGTAGAAATATATGCATTTCCGGAATAGTTCTCATCCCAATCCACTGTGGCTTCCAACTCGGTTCCTGTGATTATTCCTGCTTCCGGAGGAGACAATGTCCATATATATGTATCTGCATATGTTGCACCGGCCGTAGCATATGGAGTATCCTCGTTATTATTACAAACACTAACAGGGCCTGTGGGTGTAGCTGCCTGCTGGGGTGTGTATATTACGTATATCCATGAATTGCCGATCATGCCTGCAGTACAATTAACAGTATAACCCTTTGCCGAATAGATACCTTCATCGGTCTGATAACCAAAGCTGATGGCTGATCCTGTTCCTGTAACGATGATTCCTGTCGTAATGTCATCGAGGTACAATTCATAGTCGACATCTGTCTCTGAGCCATCAAGTGTTAGTTCAATTCCGGGATCACCATCACAATAGCCTCCTCCTTCAGATAATATATAAACAACGGGGGTATGGTATAGGGTTGCCTGAAAACCTTCCGACCATGTGCCATCACCACATTCATTTTCGGATCTGACCTTCACCGTATAAACGCCTGTCCATCCAATAACTGCATGAAATGTACCAATAGTATCGTTTCCGGTCATGTAACCCGCATCCGTCGGTTCAACCATCCAGGTATATGATGAAGCGTACGTCATGCTGTTGGTTGTATACTCATAATTACCGCCTTCACAGGCTTCTGTGGGACCGGTAGGAGTATTGGCCTGAGCAGGTATTGACTCTACCATGATCATGTCGCTTTGCAACAAAGTGTCAATAACACTTCCGTCAGAAACAATAAGTTGCACATCATATGTTCCATTGAAGTTATAAGTGACTGTGGGGTTTTGCACCGTAGATGCCGGTGGGTCACCCCCCTCGAAGTTCCAATTCCAGGAAATAATGTTTCCAAGTGAATTATCGTAGAAGTCAACAGACCCCGCTTCACAGGTTATTGTATCACTACAGGTGAAATTTGCTGTTGCCTGCATGGGCTGGAGCCCATTGAGTGCAACATTGGTTCCCTGCATAATTTCCTTTGAATCCTCATCCTGGACGAAAGCAACCAGCTCACAATGATTGGTTAACCATGACGGATCCATGGTAAACTGTAAGTAAAGGGTTATTTCATCCCCTCCTGAAAAATCCAATGTTGTACCAAAATGGTTAGGAACCATTAATCTTTCAACAAAATTACATTCCGACATGCCAAACCAGGAATAGGGGATCTCTGATTCTGTCAGTACTAATTGGGCAGTAAGATTTGTTGCAGTTGTGGTGGCAACTTTTTCAATAACTAAAACAATGTCATAAGTCAATCCGGTATTCTGTCCATAAATATCAACTGTAAATGAACTGGGAATCACAATTCTCTGGTTGTATAAGGGCAGGTATTGAGGATACATACTTTGTGTTTGACTTCCTCCGACATATGTCAGAGTTCCGTCGAAATTTGCAGTAGGATAACCACCAACATTGTAATAGCTGTTTCTGTAATTGGATGCCGTATTTGCAAAAACGTCGCTGTTATGATATTCAATAACGGCCACATCATGGCCATTGGCAACCAGGTCATCTGCTCCCATTGCTGCACCAGGGCAAAACTGACACCAGGTTCCGGTGGCAATTTCAAGAATTACCTTATCTCTGGGAACCTGCTGGGAAAAGGAGATAGATGCAATAAATAATGTCAATACAAGTATAAAAATTGATTTTTTCATAATAATATCTTTTTAGTAGTTTAGTCTTCAATGCAAAATAAATACAAATGTACATATATATTTATAAACATCCATTCATAAATGTAAAAATGTGGTATGTGGCATGCAGATATTCTCAGCCAATAGACATATTCGGATCCCATTTGACCTTTGGAGGAAGAGCACCATTTTCTATTCCTTCAATGAAGCTGTCAACACATTTTCTGGTATCGTAATGATAACCACCTTCCAGGACAGCAAAAATGTTCCTGAAGGCACGTCGCAGCCTAAAAGCACATTCATAATAACCATTGGTAGTATAATTCAGCCGTAACAAGCGGTCATGTTCATAACCGTCAAAGCCTGCTGAAACAGCAATGTTATCGGCTTTGAATTTTTTTGCTTCTTCAATAGCTTTATCAACCGCAGCCAGAAATTCAGTATCCCCACTACCTTCCTGCAAGGGAAAATTAAGGGTATAACCCAACCCCTTGTCTTTTCCTCTTTCTTCCGGAAATCCGGTAAAAGGATAAGCATAATTCTGATGAATTGAACAGTACATGACCCTATCGGTATCATAAAAGATTGATTGAGTACCATCCCCATGATGGCCATCAAAATCCAGAATGAACACTTTTTTCCCTTCGTTTACAAGCTTTTTGGTTGCTATTGCGAGGTTATTAAAAAAGCAAAAACCTGCTGCCTTGTTGGGAGTGGCATGGTGTCCCGGAGGCCGTATAACAGCAAAAGCATTTTGCTCAGCAGCTTTAACCGTTAACCCAACAGCCAGGCAAGCAGCTTCATAACTCTGAGGAGAAAGAACCACTTCAGCCATAAAGTCTCCATTATTACAGGCATCCTTTACCCGCTGAATGTATTCTTCCGTATGAACCAGGGAAATATATTCCGTCCCGTCAAACTCCACATCAGGAATGTCAGTAAAGTCTTTTATACGGTAAGCACCTTCGGCATCACTGTGGATATTGTGTTTAAGGAATTTTTTATTAAAGAGGATTTTCATTAGTAAAAATTTAGAGAGCAAATTTATGAAAATTTGACAAAAACAAAATAGTACCTGATTTATCTTTTACTGATTCCTCTACAGAATTAGAAAACAGCATTAATTAAAAATTCATTATCTTGGTGAGCATGAAACGAAAGAAAGATCACCCATCCGGGAAAGAATCACGTGTAGCTATTGTTACCGGTGCAACAGGAGCCATCGGCAAAGCTATTGCCCGCCAGATAGCAGAAAAACCGAATCATGAAGTTATCCTGCTGGCCAGGAATGAAGAGAAAGCCAAACAGGCCGTTGAAGATATTATACGGTCCACCGGAAACAATAAAGTACGTTATGAGCTTGCAGACTTATCACGGCATTCGTCTCTTAAGTCTTTGTCGAATAACTGGAAAGGGCCATTGCATATATTGGTCAATAATGCCTGTACAACTCCCCGAACCCGCCAGGAAACTCCTGAGGGTATTGAAAACCAATTTGCTGTTAATGTGTTGGGTTATTTTTGGATGATACAATTGTTTACCAGTTACCTGAAAAAGTCAGCTCCCTCAAGGGTCATTAATGTAGCAAGTTACTGGGCCGGTGACCTGGATATAAATGATCTCGAATTCAAACGGCGCAGGTACAATAATAACGGAGCTTACAGGCAATCCAAACAAGCCTGCAGAATGCTGACTGTTGCATTTGCAGAGAGACTGAAATCTTCAGGGATCACAGTGAATGCATGCCATCCCGGAGATGTGAATTCTACACTTAGCAATAGCCTCGGGTTTGGCGGCCATGAAACTCCTGATGAAGGAGCCAGAACACCAGCATGGTTAGCCACGGATCCGATTGGCCAGGAAATTACAGGAAAATATTTTGAACATATGCAGGAAACATACTGTCGTTTCGGGAATGACAAAAAACAGGTGGAAGCGCTTTACCAGGCATGTATGACATCTTAAGAGAAACCCCGTTGCACTTGGGCTCACGGGGTGGAAATTATGATAAATCTGGGTTTAGAGGTCTGACTTTTTTTTGTTAGTTGCGGAAAATTAATCCGTTTTCCTAACTTGTAGTACAAAGTAAATAATAAAATCACCCGATGTCAATGGGGATAATCCCCTCTTTTGCCTAAATATCCGAGTATTAATAAGGTGTTTTAATCACGTATTATGATATCATAGATAGGGAAATTACGTAAAAAGAATTAAAAAATGAAGATTGTTAGCTGCATTTAATCTTGATTGATTTAACTGGAATGATAAATCAGGAATATTAATAATGAATAACCAATAAGAAATAAGAAATAAGAAATTAGAAAGTCTTGTTTAAATTTGGGTGCTGCATTGCGAAAAACAGGCTTTTTTGATATCTGATTAACGATATCTGATATTTGATATTTGATTTATTTGGGAGTAATGATTTTTGAAAATATTTAAATAAACAAGGGCACAAAATTGTAAATTTTGTATTAATATAAAAACGTATTACTATGACAAGACAAGAACTGGAAAATAGATTAATCAACTTTGTAGTACTGATTAATCAGGTCGCTAATTTTTTACAAAAATCAATAGGAAGGGTACACTATTCGAACCAAATTATTAGATCATCATCATCTTCAGCACTTAATTATGGGGAAGCATTAAGTGCCGAATCGAGAAAAGATTTTATCCACAAAGTGAAAATAGTATTGAAAGAGCTAAGAGAAACTTATGTTGCTCTTCGAATTATGCGACACATAAAATTATGCAAGTCAGAAGAGCTTATTATCAAAGCAATCAAGGAGAACAACGAACTAATATCCATATTTGTTAAAACTGTTCAAACCTCTCAGAAGAAACAAAATTCAAAATAATAGATTCTCCAATCTCCAATAAATCAAATATCAAATATCGTTAATCAGACATCATATATCTTCTTCCTGAGTTTCGCAAGCTTATTCCAAAACCATTCTAATTTGGATGCTGCATTGCGGAAAACAGGTGGTAGGGTTAGAGGCAGGTTTTCATTTAATCCATTCATATGCATTAAAGTATTCTGAAGTATAAATAAGCTTATTATCAGGGGGTATCAAAGGTTCATGAAAAGGGCTTTTTTTCCCGGGAAACATTTGATTAATTCCCTTTTTTTGTTCGAGTATGATCACCTTTTGATATTTTTCAAACACTATTTGATCCATTCCTTTGTCCTGGGCAACTTTCGTTTGTAGTTCCCAGGCAACCCACCATTCCAAACCATGCCTGGCAATAATAATGGTTTTATCAGGCTCATCAATAATGTATTCGAGTTTTTTTAAATCGTTGTAAGCTTCATTATTAATAACAGGTGGCTTCATATTCACTATGCCGGAAGTTAATGAAGCAAACACAATTAAAACAATAAAACCGGTAAGGAAAATCCGTAGCTTATTATTTATGACGGAGAATAAAATGAATAGTAAAATTGTTTGCGGAACAAAAAGAAGTAAATTAAATCGCCTTGCATATTCAATATCTATTAATGGGAACGATAAAATAAAAAGACATATTATGAACAATAGCATTACTTTTTTTACATAGTCAGATAGTAAGTTCCTATGTTTAATAAGACAGTAAATACTTATGCCTATCAACAGGTAAGAGAATAAATAATTCAATAAGTCCGGTGGAGCCAACGGCCCTTGTAATATTGCAGGTTTTTCAAAGATGACTGACCACGTATTAAGCAATCTTAATAATCTGCTGCTGTCAAATGTGAATATAAAAAGAAAGCCTGCTATAATTGTTAATAAAACAGGTAACAAAGCCTTTCTTCCAAAAAACATAATTAAACCAATTAAGAAAATGGCAACGGTTATAGCAAAAACCCCAAAATGTGTTAACCCTGTTGCCAAAAGGAAAACAATTGATAGTATAAGGTTTTTTCTTAGTTTGTTTTTAAGATATGATAAAAAAAAGAACATAAAGAAAAACATTAAGGGAATGGCGAATGCATTTTTTTGAAGGCCGGAAGTAAGGATAAGAGGTGAAAATGACAGTGTAGCGAAACCAACTAAAGCAAGTTCCTGGTAAAAAGGCATTCTTACTTCGAATATTTTCCTGCTTATAAGGAATAAGGGAAAAACCAGTAAGGGTAATGAAACACTATCAATTATTTTTGATACAAGAATTATCAGGATATCCGTTTCAGTATTTGAGAAGAGTGATATAACCTTTACGAAAGAAGCATTAATAAGAAAATACAAAGGCATATCAGAAAAGCCTAACTGTCCTTCTGTTAAGAATTCCCTGATCTGTACAGGATAATAACCTCCATTTATACCCGGAATAAGTTCAAAATTGAAGTTTAAAATCAATCTGACGGTTACAGCAGTTATTCCAAGTGCAAAATATATTATCTTTCGATTCATAAATTGTTAGCTTCCAGGAAGCCATGATGAAGGATTGGAATTTGTACCTAAATTTAAGTCCAAAACCTGTAAGAACTCCCTGAAAATGTCAAAATTAAGGATGATATGAGTACATATTTAATAATCTTTTTTATCCGTGGATAATTTTTAACAAATAATACTACAATTATAATATATTATGCTGCACTTTGCAATGATCTGCGAAATTCATATTATTTTGTTATTCCGGATAATACGTTGTATATTTGTGATAATGCTGATATTGGCAGTAGAATATATGTTAGGCGCGTAAAAAATTTACCATTCAGCGATGGACGGATTATTCTCACGATATTCAACTAAGTACAGAATAGAGTTAATATATTTATGACTTTTTACGATTAGCGATCGAAGGAACTATCGCTAATTCAAATTTATTAATTACAATGATTTATCAATTTTGCAGAGGTCTTTTTAAAGTAAAATACAAGGAGGATAAAATGAGTAAAACAAAAAATAAATTGGTGCTTTTTCTCAGCTTTTTAACCATCTTAGCTATGATTTCAAGTTGTAAAAAAGATGATAACCCCACTGAACCCACAAATGCCACGGTAAACGGTACTTTAATCCTTCCTCAGGAGGCAAACGGTAAAGAATATTGGGTATTAATTGACAATGATTTGGATGGTGGTAACGGTTATGTTAGTATTACTTCCGGCACCTGTGGTTCTGGAACTACAGTGAATTATTCAATTAGTAATGTCACCAGTGGAACTTACTATATTTATGGTAGTGTCCGTATTTTTAGCCCTCCTAACAGCCCTCCGGAAGACGGTGATTATTTAGGAATCTATGGCGGCACAATAATAAATCCACCTGATGCAGCTAATGCTGTTGTTCCCTCTTCGGGAACAGTTACATTCGATATTATCCTGGATATAATGGGTGCCGGTGGTGAGATCTGGATTACCAGGTCTCCTATGTTAACAATAAGAACTTCATTGGGTCCATCTGTCAAAACCGCCATGTTTCAATGGAAGTTCATTAAATAATCATACAGCTATGTGCCTTGTGTCAGTTCTTGTGTAAGCGGTTATGCCAGAAATTCCTTATTTTAAAATATGTACAAAAGCAAAAACGAAAAATCAAACCCTTCTTCAGACAGGAAATATGACGTCGTTATAATCGGTGCAGGAATTGGCGGATTAACCGCAGCAGCGATACTTGCTAAATCCGGTATGGATGTCTGCGTTGTTGAAATGGGATCACATCCGGGTGGTTATTTGGCAGGATTTGAGCGTAACGGCTTTCACTTTGAAACGGCAATTCACTGGCTTAATCAATGCGGCCCGGGGGACTTTGTCAGAAAGGTGTTCGATTTACTTGCTCCGGGATCTCCACAAACAGCGGCAAACACTCGCATACGGCGCTTCATGAGCGACTCCTACGATTATCTGCTTACCAATAATCCGGATGAGATGAGAGATGACATTATTTCTCACTGTAGTAATGAGGAAAAGGCAATCCGGAAGTTTTTTAAAGCTGGTAAAGCTACTGCAGGTGCCTTCTCTAAAATGACAAACTTCTACCGCTCTGCGGAAACTATGTCAGTACTGGAGAAAACTCAATTATTCTTTGCGGCAAACCATGCAGCTTTGCCATTAATACGGTATCTTCCCTTCTCTGCTGAAAAGGGAATAGATAGATTTTTCAGGAGTGCCGGCCTCAGGAAGATATTCAGCACTGAAGAGCGCCTGCTATCCTGCCTTGTGCCAGTGGGCTGGGCTTATAATAATGATTATCAGCTTCCCCCACAGGGAGGCAGCCGGGCTTTCCCGGAATGGATCTCTGATATTCTGAAGATCTGGAAGACACCGGTTTTCTATAACAGTCGTGTAAATAAAATAATCCTGGAGAACGGCAGGGCATCAGGGGTAACGTGCATACGGAATGGGGAAGAGTACGATATTCATGCCAGGTATGTGATTGCAGCCTGCGATGTAGAATCTCTTTACAAAAAGATGCTTCCGGAAGGAACGGTTAGTCAGAAAATAATCAGAAAACAGCAAAACGCAGAGCTTTACAATTCATGTGTAACAGTTTCTCTTGGCCTTAACTGCCTGACATCAGATCTGGGGCTTGACGAAGAACAGATTCTGTTGAGACGAGATGACATCTCACGAAAAGAACAATTAAGCGGTGCGCCTGACAAGACGGAAATCAGTGTTATTGCTTCCTCTTCCCGTGATCCGTCACTAGCGCCCGATGGTAAAGGGATATTAATGCTCTATACATCATGCTCCATAGAGTATGGAGATTTCTGGAAAACTGAACGGGACAGTAATGGTAACTTTGTCAGGGGAAGTGCCTATAGATCGTTTAAAGAGGAATATGCTGATATTTTAATCAAACGGGTGGAGGAGAAACTTATCCCGGGATTACGCAGCTATATTGAAGTTCTGGATATATCCACACCAATCACGTATCTGCGGTATACCGGCAACCGTAATGGCGCGATAATGGGTTTTCGGCCCAGTTTCCGGAATATTCGAAACAATGTTGCCCATTATTCCACGCCGGTTAAGAATCTTTTCATTGGCGGCCAATGGGCAGAACTGGGTGGCGGCATTCCGAATGCGGTGAAAGCGGGTGTGAACAGTGCTCTGTTGATAATTAAGAATGAGATTCCTGAAACCTTTAAAATATTGGTTGATGTGATCGATGGAAAAGTAGCTCCGGAGGAAGTATCTTCGCCGAATCTTCGTACCATATCTGAGGATTGATTGAGCTAATGAA
>JAUWGC010000063.1 GCA_030606625.1 Bacteroidales bacterium
CAAACATATTGCCTGATATGTCCCTGAATCTGATCAGATAAATACCCGGCTCCTTATTGCCCAGGTTTATTGTGTTCCGGTCAACATTTAGTTTATCTCTGTATACCAATTCACCTGTCGTTGAAAATACTTCAACGTCACATATACCTATCTGTTTGGCAAAGACATTTATTATCCCAAACGAAGGGTTGGGGAAAATCTTTATTTTTTCTTCCATATTCCCTGCGTGATTGATTCCAACACCCGTTTCACCTGTAATCATGATATCATCAACTTCCCAGGTAGCTGATGACACATCTGTGGAAGTATATTGGAAAGCAATATAAACAGATGGGGTTTCATACATCGATACATCGATTTCACCAGAGTATGTCCATTCCCATGAGCCCTGAGACAACGTAGCTGTCAGCAACGTCCAGGTTGCTGAATACGGATCACCCCCACCATTATAATCTGTCGAGATCTTAACCTCAAGTTGGGGACCCGAATAATTCATGGCTGTATGGAATGATAATTTTTCATTTTCATAAACAGTGAAGTCCATTGAAGGCGAGATCAGCCAGTCATCATTTTCATGAGAACCTCCTTCGTACCCACTCATCCTGGCACAAGGAGTATTCCCCAGTCCATAATTGTTGTCCCTGTCCCATATCTGGTCACCTGTAACACTGATTGTAACCCATTCCCCCCAGCTTTCATTAAAATTTTCCTGATTTAGAATATTAAGACTCGCGGTAGTTGCACTTGCTGAGGGAGCAGTTCCATCGGTTTTATAATCAATATTCAATCCCCCGTTTGTGTATGGATAGATTTTAAAAAAATATGTTTTATTTGCCAAAAGGCTTCCAAAAGAACATTCTTCAGTTCCATAATACACGTTCAACGCTCCCGAACCATCGGAAAGGTCTGTATCATCATCGACTGGCGTGCCATCTTCCGGAGCCACAATATTATCCTGATCACTTCCCAGAACCAGGTAAACAGCCGGCAATTGACCACCTGTGGCATCTGTCCATGTCAGATCAATAGCCAGGTTATTACCCGTTGCATCAAAATCGGCAGGATAGTTAGTGGGTTCAGGAGATATTCCGGCTTCTACAATTGAAAAATCATCATAATATACTGAACCGCCCCAGTTTCCGCCTTCTTTGTAAACCCTCACCTCAAACCGGAAGCCATCTGCTGTCGGAGGAGCAGTTAAAGTAACATTAAATTCCTGCCAATCCGGATTGTTTTCCGAATATTCATTTGGCCGAAGTATTTCCTCATGTGCACTTAAGGTAGTAGTTCCGTTTAACCAATAGGACCATATTCTGGTTTTGGCTAACGGATCATTATCAAGATACCAATAGCTGATAGTATAATTGGCACCTTCATATATGCCTTCCACATTCTGCTGTAAATCTTTGGTTGATTCATCAGATATATGCATAGCAGAATAAGTACCACCATGAACAGGTGTTGTGGCCTGTGTGATATTTTCAGCTTTATCCCAATCCGTAGGCAAATTTATATTGTCCCACAATTCAAGATCACCATTCTGTACAAGGTTCTGTGCAACAGATAAAAACACTGCACATAAAACGAAAAGAATAGTCAATAATATATTTTTCATAAGTAAAACTGTTATAAGTGATTAATAAAAGACCAGGAAGAGCAGCTTCAAACAAAACTGCTCTAAATTATATAATTATCATTTAATAATAAGTTTCCGAATGATTTTCACACCTGACTCCCGGTGCACAATTCTTATCATATATATACCCTTATATGCTTCCGGAAGACTTATTGTAGAAATATCGCTTTCAATTTTTTTATGGAATATTTCTTTCCCGATCAGGGATAATACAGATAGATCAGCACCTTTTATTGCTGAGGAAGACAAAGTAAATGTACCTGTGTTAGGATTAGGATAAATACAAATGTGATCATCATTTAATTCGCTAATTCCTGCAGGCAAAACATCTATATAATCCTCCCTGATCAATGTATTTTCACCATATTCATTGGTTACCGTTAAAGTAACATCAAAAATACCCTGGTCATTATATAAGATTGCAGGAGGATTTTGTTGAATGAATGTATTAGGTGCACCACCTTCAAACTCCCATGCCCAGGATTCGGGATTGCCTGTTGACAAATCAGTAAAGTTCACTTCTCCGCCAGCTAAAATTTGAGTTTGATCTGCTTCAAAATCCGCAACAGGTGGATAATCCACATAAATATAATTCATCCTCACCAGAGTACTGTCTCCAAATTCATTTGTGACTGTCAGAGTAACATCATAAGTACCCTGGGTATCATAAGCAATTGGGGGAGGATTTTGTTGTGTTGATGTATCCGGATTTCCGCCTTCAAAGGTCCACTCCCAGGCTGTCGGGCCACCAAGGGAAAGATCTGTAAATATGGCTACATCACCGACTGCTACTGTTGTATCGGCTGCTTCAAAGTAAGGAACCGGCAGGATAAATGTACATCCTTCATAAGGCGTTGCCCAAATTGTATCGCCACTGGCATTAACAGCAGTAAACTCAGTTGATGCACTCCAGTTCTCCGCCAGGGCATTGTCCAGGTTAGGATTACAAAAGGTTAATGAAGGCCCGTAACCATCAGGTAGTGTATCCCAGGGTAACTGGTCATCATAATATACAGAATCAACCAGTACTCCATTAGAATCAACCAGTATAATATCTTCGCCACCGTTGCTCAATGCACCATCTGTCCACTGATTGGCTGATAAACCAAATGTATTGTTAAATGCAGTTGAATCCGCGCAAACAACTATATATTCGCCCGGGTTAACAATCATTGAAGGAAATACATAATCAACCCCTTCTGTAAATTCAAATCCAAGCAAATCGACCGATTGATCGCTATTGTTATATAATTCAATAAATTCAATAGAATCAGTTCCTGATTCCGGCGGATTATACATTATTTCTGTTATTACAATCTCCGGAACGATATATGGTTCAACAATTGTGAATACGTCATCGCTTTCATCGAATGGGTCACCCGAAAGGTCTGATATCCTGATCTTAAAATCATTTCCCGGGGTCTGGTTAGGAAATATGGTCCATGACCATGACAAATTACCTGAAGGAAGATTGTATACCAGCAGTTGTATGTTTGGCACCCCACTACTGTAATCAACCAGTTCAATTTTGATATTTCCACTGTAACCATTCAGGTTATCCCAGATGATATCATGTACAGAGCCTTGTTCCCAGATCTCACCTCCGTTGGGGGTCAGAATCAGAATATCAGGCCACGACGGAAAGTTAATCGCTCCGGGAGTACCGCCATTTTCAATGCTGGCCTGCCAACTTGCCGGTAAAGAATTATCATATGAGGGATCAATCAATGACAGTGTAGGGCCGTTCCCGTCAGGTTCTGTCGGCCATGGAGCTTCATCATCATAAGGAACATAGTCAACTTGAATCTCTCCAAGATTATAAAGATTTACTTCATCACCACCATTACCCAAACTCCATGTAATCTGGTCAGTACCGTCAAAATCAGGAGTAAAAGGGAAATTGCCACTGGTTACGACTGCAATGGTAAAATATTCATCCGGTCCAATTGCTGTTCCTCCAGGCAAGGTTAATGGTGTATGTGTCGGATTATCATCCTGGATATACCAACCTGACATATCAACGTTGCTGCCAGTGTTATTATATAGCTCGATCCATTCCTCATCATCCCCCGGTGAGTTGTACATAATTTCATTGATCACAATATCGGGTGGATTGTCTCCATCACCTGTGATCAGTATATCATCAACCTCCCAGGTAGCAGATTCAGAACTCGTTGATGTATATTGAAAGGCCAGGTATACTGCTGTCCCGCTGTATGTTGAGAGATCAATATTCCCTGACAGCGTCCACTGCCATGATCCCGGTGATAATGCATAAGATAAGGTTGTCCATGTAGCAGAATACGGATCGCCGCCTCCATCATAATCCGTAGATATTTTCACTTCCATATCCGGCCCGGTATAGTTCATTGCATTGTAGAATGTAAGCACCTCATTGGTGTATGCATCAAGGTTCATCGGAGGAGAGATCAACCAGTCATCATTTTCATTGCTTCCACCGGAATATCCGCTTATCCTGGCACAAGGAGTGCCATTGATACCATATGTGTTATCCCTGTCCCATTCCTGGTCACCGACAACACTCACCCTGGTCCAGGCACCCCAACTCAGATCATAATTCTCAAATAAGATAACTGTTGTTGTAGTGGTGTTCCCACTTGGCGGAGTTCCATCAGTTTTATAGTCTATATTGGCACCGGAGTTTGTATAAGAAAATATCTTAAAGTAATATATTGTATTGGGAGCAAGGCCTGTAAATGAGTAGGTTTCCACTCCAAACAGTACATTCTTTGCACCTGCCCCATCTGAAAGGTCGGTATCATCAGGCTCCGGAATACCATCGGTTGGCACCTGAATATTATCCTGATCACTGGCTTTGATCAGGTAGGCTGAAGGTAACTGGGCTCCTGTTGCGTCTGTCCATGTCAGTGTTATTGTAGTTCCATTAGGTGTTGCCAGAAAGTTTGTCGGATAGTTGGATGGCTCCGGTAAGGGAGCACCTCCAAAGGTCTGGCCATCATTTAAATTACCCGGAGTAGCAGTAACGGGTCCAATCCAGGTAAAGTCACTGTATTGAGTACCATTACCTGTCAACTGGAGGGATTGCCCTACAGGGGTACTGCTGCTTTCTGACACACCAATATCTGTTGAGGTAATTCCATTCGCAGGACCATCTGTAGCAGTGAAAGTACCTTCATAACTAAGAAATTGCCCTGTTATCAATGTGCTTTGGTAACTTAAGGCCATTCCGTCCGGGGCACCATTCTGAATGCTGGCACCAGCGTTGGTATAGTTTAAATAGTAGAGTGTAAAATTACCACTTGTAGTACCAACAGTATAATTATCAAGTGTACGCGTATCATATACTGTGCCGTTATAACCGTTATACAGATCAACCTGGAAATCTACCAGGTTATAGCTCCCGGCATTTTCAATAACTACTTCGATGATCTCATCGACATCTGTGCTCGTATTATCATAATGAATTTCATTGATCCATGCATTCTGTGATTGCATGATCAATTGAATCATTAATAATAAAAATGCAGTAATCGTAATTTTTTTCATGAGATATGGATTTAATGATTAATAATCAATATATTGGTATAATTATCCTGAGGAGTTTATCCAAATCAGGATTTTAAAGATAATGAAGATTTAAGTCATGAAGATAAAGAATTTGTTAAAAAATAAAAAAGCTTTCCTGAAATTTCAGGAAAGCCCTATCAAATAAAAGAATTTATTATTCCTTATTTTTTATCATCGTCATTGACCTCTTCGAAATCGACATCTGTAACTTCATCATCTCCTGCAGAGGAATCTGATTGCCCGGCTTGGGATTTTGGTTCTTCCTGGCCTTCTTGCTGTTGAGTATTTTTATACATATCAGCGCTAGCGGCCTGCCACATTGAATTCAATGAACTCATTGCAGTATCAATTCCGGACAAATCCTCGTTTTTATGGGCTTCTTTAAGTTCTGCAAGTGCTTTCTCAATATCCGCTTTTTTATCTGCAGGTATCTTGTCTCCGTATTCTTTTAACTGTTTCTCTGTTTGGAATATCAAAGCATCTGCAGTGTTAAGTTTATCAATTTTTTCTTTAGACTTTTTGTCATCTTCCGCATTAGCTTCAGCTTCTTTTTTCATCCTTTCAATTTCTTCATCAGTTATTCCCGAGGAAGCTTCGATCCTGATCCGCTGTGATTTTCCTGTTCCCTTGTCTTTTGCAGATACATTAAGTATTCCATTAGAGTCGATATCAAAAGCTACCTCTATCTGAGGTATACCTCTCGGGGACGGAGGAATTCCATCAAGATGGAACCTGCCAATACTTTTGTTATCTTTTGCCATTGGGCGTTCGCCCTGCAGCACATGAATCTCTACAGACGGTTGATTATCAGAAGCTGTTGAGAATGTTTCAGATTTTTTTGTTGGTATAGTCGTATTAGCTTCGATCAACCTGGTCATCACACCCCCAAGTGTTTCTATTCCAAGTGAGAGCGGGGTAACATCCAGCAACAAGACATCCTTTACTTCTCCTGAAAGCACTCCACCCTGAATAGCAGCTCCAACGGCAACAACCTCATCCGGGTTAACACCTTTTGAAGGATCTTTACCAAAAATTTCTTTAACCTCCTTCTGGATTGCAGGAATTCTGGTAGAACCACCCACAAGAAGTACTTCATCAATATCATTAGCTGACAATCCTGCATCTTTCAGTGCTTGTTTACAAGGTTTAATAGTTTCCTGTATATATTTATCAATTAACTGTTCAAATTTTGCCCTGCTCAATTTTTTCACAAGGTGTTTCGGGATACCATCAACCGGCATAATATATGGCAGGTTGATCTCTGTTTCCGTTGAACTTGAAAGTTCTATTTTAGCCTTTTCGGCAGCTTCTTTTAAACGCTGCATAGCCATAGGATCCTTTCTCAAGTCAATATTCTCATTCTTCTTAAATTCATCCGCCAACCATTGAATGATAGCATCATCAAAATCATCTCCTCCAAGATGAGTATTACCGTTCGTTGATTTTACTTCAAAAACACCATCGCCCAGTTCCAATATTGAAATATCGAAAGTGCCTCCGCCAAGGTCAAACACAGCAACCTTGATATCCTTGGTTTTCTTATCGAGACCGTAAGCAAGAGCTGCAGCCGTAGGTTCATTAATGATCCTCTTTACATTTAATCCTGCAATTTCTCCTGCTTCTTTGGTAGCCTGGCGCTGCGAATCACTAAAATAAGCTGGCACAGTTACCACGGCATCTGTAATAGTCTGCCCGAGATAATCTTCTGCAGTCTTCTTCATTTTTTGAAGAATCATAGCTGAAATTTCCTGGGGAGTGTATAATCTGTCATCGATTTTAACTCTTGGAGTATTGTTGTCCCCTTTAACAATCTTATAGGGTACCCTTTTAATTTCAGTCTGGATACGGTCATAAGGTTCACCCATAATCCTTTTAATACTGAAAATAGTCTTTTCCGGGTTTGTAATGGCTTGCCTTTTGGCAGGGTCTCCTACCTTTCTTTCACCATTTTCTGTAAATGCAACAACAGAGGGTGTAGTCCTTTTGCCTTCACTATTAGGAATGACAACTGGTTCATTTCCTTCCATTACTGCAACACATGAGTTAGTAGTTCCAAGATCTATTCCAATAATTTTTCCCATTTCTAAAATATTTTATTATTATCACTAATTTTCAAACTTTTGCCAAAATGTTCTCAATGATTATGCCATCTTTTTATTACCATGATATTGAATATAGTTCTCCCGGTTAGAAATATAAGACTATTCAGCAAGTGTTGTTTTATATAGCTTACGCTCAGTTGTTTACAAGGTCGTTCGTCGTAAGAGCCAAGGATACAGGAAGAAAATAGATCCATTGTTAAGCTGTCAAACGAATGTGACAAAAAGACAGGATTATAATAGAATTTTATAGAGGAGTAATAATCGGTTAAAGGAATTCAGAAATTAATATTCGAATTTTACGCCAAGATCTTTAAGGAGCATCTTAGTATCGGTGTGTAGAATTTTTAATTTGGATTGCGAAAGCCTGCTGGAAAAAATTCCATAGCCGTTATTTATATTTGTATATTCAGGCCTTTCCTGGATTATACTACCGGATGGGCCATTCACATCAATATATGTTGTAAGGGTTTCTCCTGCAGCATATACAAAGTATTCAACTTTACCCGAATATCTTCTCAGGACTTTATTTTCTTTTTCCTGGTCAGGATAAGGTGCCCGGTTCGCTACAGCCGAATAAAAGATATTTGTCGCGTATGTAATACTTTCTTCATGGCCAACAATAATAGTTATTGGTGTTGTTTTGGCTTTGATCCAATCAATATAACGGTGAACCGAATCCCCGGGTTGGCTATCCACCCATATTTCTGTAAAATAGAACCGGATCAATGCCTCAAAGCTTGCACTGTTTGCTGGCATTTCCCAGTTAAAATCAAGATTCATATCAGGCAAATAGTTGATCCATTTTGAATAGCCAGGTTTTGTTATGGAGAAATTATTGACTATGCAAGTTTCTGAAGTAACTTCCTTGTTATCGTAAACGATTTTTAATTTATAAATATAATCTTCCATCACCGGCATTATGCAATAATACATTTGTTGATAAGGGCAGTAAAAATCACCTGATAAAGTATCTTTATTATGAATTGTAGTCGTGTCAAAAACATACGTGTTACCGGTCGGGATTCCTGAATTATCAAATTTTTGTAACTCAACATAAAGTTTTTCTTGGTATTCGCTGGAATCAGGAATTAATGCATTCTGATAAGCATTACCACCCAAAAATGCCTTTGTTATTTTTATGAAGGTAGTATCTGATTCTCCCTGATCTGTTTTTTCCATCAGGCCATAAACTATAGTTATATCCTTATACTCAGCATCAAGATCCAGGTCGTCTTCACATGCATTAAAAAAGAAGAAAAGAAAAAGCAATAATATTGATAAATAATGTCTTTTCATGTGAATGTTTTATAAACCGCTCAACAAAAGTAGATAATATTTTGAAATAAGCAATAACTGATAACTGCAGTCATCTTGAATATTTTACCCCTCTGTCCGTACGGACATCCCGGAAACCCACAGCAAGCACCGTTAAATCAAATACTGAAAGTGTATTTTACGGGGCAAGTTGCATAGAATTCTTTTGATTAAATTATCATATAATGAATTTTTTTTTCATCTTTGTACATGTGTAATGTATGAAAAAGAATTTTGTGAGCATTTGTAAAGAATTTCACGTATCAACATTTTTCAGATGACAAGCACAAGTATATACCCGAAAATCACCACGCATATATTGAAGGAGATGAAGCTCAAGGGAGAAAAGATCGCCATGCTCACTGCATATGATTATTCAATGGCGAAGATCCTTGATAAAGCTGGTATCGATATCATTCTGGTTGGTGATTCAGCATCCAATGTTATGGCCGGCCATACGACCACATTACCTATAACTCTGAATGATATGATCTATCATGCTTCCTCTGTCATGCGTGCGGTTAAAAGGGCTTTAGTGGTTGTTGATTTACCTTTCGGCACCTATCAGGGTGATTCCAAGGAAGCACTCCAGTCATCCATCAGGATCATGAAAGAATCAGGTGCCAACACTGTTAAGCTGGAAGGAGGAGAAGAAGTTATTGAATCCGTTGAGCGAATATTATCCGCTGGGATTCCTGTAATGGGCCATCTCGGGCTTACACCCCAGTCTATTCATAAATTTGGTACTTATGTTGTCAGGGCAACAGATGAGAATGAAGCAAAAAAACTTATCAAAGATGCACATCTCCTTGAAAAAGCAGGATGTTTTTCTATAGTCCTTGAAAAGATACCGGCAAAATTAGGTGCTCAGGTTACCAAAGAATTAAAAATACCGATTATTGGTATTGGTGCAGGACCTGATGTTGACGGACAGGTATTGGTACTACATGATATGTTGGGTATTACCCAAAAATTCTCTCCCAGGTTTTTGAGAAGATACCATAATCTGAGTGAAGAAATCAAGGGATCCGTAAAGGCATATATCAGCGATGTAAAAAACCTTAATTTCCCGAACGAAAGGGAACAATATTAACCTCCCACCTGACCGGACAAGCAGGCAAATTCTAATAAAAAGTCGACAGTCGGCAGTCGACAGTAAATTATTTATTCAAATATGAAGGAAAACATACTATTCGAAGACAATCATATCATCGCAGTCAATAAAAAACCAGGAGAGATCGTGCAGGGAGATAAAACAGGAGACCAGCCCCTAAGCGAGAAAGTTAAAGAATTCCTCAAACATAAGTATAATAAGCCGGGAAATGTATTCCTGGGAGTGGTTCACAGAATAGACCGGCCTGTAGGCGGAGTTGTACTTTTTGCAAAAACGAGCAAGGCATTGACCCGTCTGAATGAACTGATAAGGAACAGGGATATCCATAAAACCTATTGGGCAATTGTATATAACAGGCCTGCTAAACCTGAAGGCCATCTGATTCATTACCTGGTCAAAAATCAAATGCGGAATATCTCATCTGCCTTTAAGACAGAAGGCAAAGGAAGATTGAAAGCTGAATTGGATTATGCGCTTATCGGGGAAAGTAATAATTATTATCTGCTTGAGGTTGAATTACATACCGGCAGACATCACCAGATAAGGGTTCAGCTTTCTAAAACCGGTTGTCCTGTAAAAGGAGACCTTAAATACGGTGCTCCACGTTCCAATAAAGATGGCTCTATACATTTGTTCGCCAGAAAAATTGAGTTCATTCATCCTGTTAATAAAGAAAAAATCTCCATTACTGCACCTCCACCACCGGACCCATTATGGAATTACTTCATAGAAAAATTTAGCTAAATTGATTTTTGCTTTATTTTTGAAAGAAAGCGAAATGATCAAATCATATTTCAGAACTTTATTATTTGTCGTTATTATCTTGTCCTGTTCAAATATTGCTTATTCGCAATATTACAGTGCAGGACAGGATCCTTTTTCTGTTAAATGGAGACAAATCAAAACTGCTCATTTTCAAATCATCTACCCTGATAAAAACGAAAAACAGGCCCAATACCTTGCAAATGTTCTTGAAGTTGTTTACCAACATGCAACACGTTCTCTTGAATGTCAGCCAAAAAAGATATCTGTTTTCCTTCACGATTATTCTGTAACTTCTAATGCATTTGTTGCCTGGGCACCCAAAAGGATGGAATTATACACCACTCCGCCCCAGGATTCCTATGCACAAACATGGCTCGATCAATTGGTACTGCACGAATACCGGCATGTTGTCCAGATCAGTAAGCTGAACCAGGGAATAACAAAGATCTTATCTATTCTTCTTGGCGAGCAGGGAACTGCAGCAATCCTTGGATTATATGTACCCGTATGGTTTCTTGAGGGTGATGCTGTATGTATTGAAACCGCATTAAGTTATTCTGGCAGGGGGCGAAGCCCTGACTTTGAAATGACTCTGAAAAGCCAGGTCCTGAATAAAGGTATTTATTCGTATGATAAAGCAGTTTATCATTCCTATAAAAATTTTGTTCCCAACAATTATACTCTTGGATATAACCTTGTGGCCTATTCAAGAAAAAGATATGGCCCGGGATTATGGAGTACAACCTTAAACACTGTTGCCAAACGCCCCTATATGATCGTACCGTTTTCCTATGGCATTAAAAAAACGAGCGGCTTTACAAAAGTAAAGCTATACCAAAATATAATGAAAGATCTTCAGGAAGCCTGGCAGGAGCAAGAAAGCAAATCAAATTATTCATCCTCAAGAGTTATTACAAAAGCCAAGAAAAATTATACCAGCTACACACAGCCTAAGTTTATCGGTGACAGTCTAATACTTGCGATCAGAACAAGCATTGATGATATTACTCGTTTTGTTGTAATCGATGCCAGGGGTGAAGAAGAAGTATTAACAACACCGGGACAGAATTTCCGTGAAACATTATCATTTGCGAAGGATAAAATTTGCTGGTCGGAAATGGAGCCAGATCCGAGGTGGGCAAATCAGAGTTATGCTGTGATCAAAACTTACGATCTTTATACCGGAAAGGTCAAAAAACTAACCGGAAGAACAAGATATTTCGCCCCTGCCCTCTCACCCGGCGGTTCAATGATTGCAGCAGTTGAAGTCACTCCCCAAAGCCAATACAGTATTGTTATCCTGGATGCTTCAACAGGTAGTTTATTAAAAAAGATCGCATTATCCGATACACTTTTTTATATGACTCCCTCCTGGTCGGAAAACAGCAGTAAAATAGTCACTATCGTGCTGGGAACAAAAGGCAAAAGCATTGCATTGGTGGACACTGATAATGGAGAAATCAATCTTTTGATCCCTTTTACTTATACCAATATTTCAAAGCCTGTAGTAAAAATGGATTATGTTTACTTCACTGGCGCATACTCCGGTATTGACAATATATACTCATTAAATATTGCAACAGGAGATATTAACCAAATCATTTCAGCAAAATATGGTGCGACTGATATTTCTTTTTCTCCTGACGGACAGCATTTTGTATATGCGGATTATACGGATGACGGATACCAGGTTGCTGAATCTGCTCCGGATACAAATCTGTGGATACCACTCGATGAAATTGAAGATCACTCTCTCAAGCTTTATAAACCAATAACAGACCAGGAAGGTTTTGTATTAAACGGTAATGATATTCCAACTGTCAAACACATATCAAAAAGGTATAGCAGATTTCTCAACCTTTTCAATATTCACAGTTGGGCGCCTTTATCAATCAATGCTTCTAACTTTGATATCAAGCCGGGTTTAAGCATTCTTTCACAAAATAAGTTAAGCACCAGTTTTTTTATTGGCGGATATGAATATAACCTGGGAGAGAAAGTGGGAAAATATTATCTCAACTATAGTTACCAGGGGTTTTATCCAATCATCGATATCCGGTGGGATCATGGGAAGCGAAGGGATTATTATCCTTCCGAAAAAGGTGAACAAAGTTACGAATGGAAAGAAACCAATATCATCACCGGTATCCGGATACCTTTAAACCTGACACGCAGCAAGTACTACCGGGGGATTAATCCCGGAATTGGTTTCACCCAGATTTACAGGAAGATGCAGAAATCTAGCCAGGTTAAGTTTGTCAAAAGCAATATCAAATCTTTTGATTACAGATTATACTCATACAACCGGCTTAAAAAATCAACACGTGATATATATCCGCAATGGGGACAGGTTATAGATATTCAATACCGTCACACTCCTTTTGATGATCTTACCAGTTCTATTTTCGCCGCAGAGACCTATTTATATTTTCCGGGGATCATCAGACATCAGGGATTAAGGTTTTACGGAGGTTATCAGAACAGGTTAACCGGATATTATAAGTTTTCAGACCTGGTCGATTATCCCAGGGGGATTACCGGCAAACAAGATGAAGTGCTTTACAGTATTGCAGCAACATACAAAATGCCCGTACTTTACCCGGATTTCAGCTTAGGCCCCTTCGTTTATCTCAAGCGTATAAAAATTTCCCTGTTTTACGATTATGCCATCGGAGATACTGATCACCATATTACGTATTACAAATCCACCGGGATGGAATTAAGCGGAGACATGCATATTATCAGGTTCATTGCACCTTTTGACATTGGATTGAGAGTGATATACCTGCCAGATCAGCAGAAATTTGAATACCAGTTCCTGTTCGCAGTAGGTTTTGATTCATTTTACATAGGGCACAGGAAGATGGATCAATAAGATGATTTTTAATTATATTTTAGAGCCTCATTTATCCTGGAAGAGATCACAGGCACGAGCCTTTTTAATATGTGCTGTCAGAAGGTAAAGCCTGGCAAAGATCACTCCCAATAAAGAACCAACGATTGCGCCAGCCAAAACATCTCCCGGGTAGTGTATACCAAGGTAGATACGGCTGTAACTGATGAAAGCAGCCCAGATCAATATCAGGGGAATGAACAACCTGAACCTGGATCCTAAAATGATTATCAGAAACACAGATAAAGCAAAATAATTGGATGCATGTGAGGATATAAACCCGAACATACCACCACATCCTTCATTTACAAGATGCACCGATCCCATTACCGACGGATCATGACATGGCCTTAATCGTTCAAAAACATTTTTAAACAAGTGAACAGATATCTGGTCACTTGCCGTAATAAG
>JAUWGC010000110.1 GCA_030606625.1 Bacteroidales bacterium
AGACTGGTATGATCTCCTTAGATAAGGAGGTTTGATCACTACAACTTTATTTTTTGAAACCGGAAATAATTTAATAAATGAGGTGTATTTAACAGGATCCAGATACCAGTAACTATCCTTGTTTTTATCATCATGAACCGATATAGGAGAAAGGTCATTCAAGAAATTAACATATTGGATAAACAAGGGTTTATCCCTGCCAAGGTCTTTATTAATCGCTTCAACAGATGTAATATCAGCCCTTTGGCCGAGGATCATACGTGCAGGGTCACCCGGTAAAACATTAAACAAAAGGAACACAACAGTGATCACTCCAATCAGAACAAGGATACCATAGAACAATCTTTTGAGGATATAATGCAACATGGATCAATTCTTAAAAAATGTTTCCTTCAGTTCACTGTAATCAGGAAAATTATTATAATGCCATTTACCAAGGACAACACCATTTTTCATCAGTATTAGCCCCGGATTTGAGCGTATCAAAGTTATAAGAACAATATCATCTGCATAATAGAATTCCAGATAAGGATCAAAGTATTGGATGAATTGGTTTACCTCATCAGGAAGGCTGCTGGTGATGACTATCAATGAATATCCGTCATGGTCGGCATTAATAAATAAATTATCAATCTTTGTAAATGCTGTCAGGTTTGCTTCCTTTAAATCATGTGTAATAACAAGAAACTGAAAATCAATGTTATAAATAAAATCTTCTGTCACATCATCACCATCTTCATTTTCAATGACCAATTCAATATCTTTGCCCATTTCTGATTCGTTAATTCTTTGATCAACAAACTCCCACTTTGACATCCAAACTGAATCCTGCCACGGATAATCCGGTGACAGGTATTCTTTCTCTTCACCTGTTTCCTTATTCCTGTACGATAAATAAATTTTGACCTTCTCCTGATCATCCGGTGTCATATCATTGCCTATTTTCCATTCTCTGAAATCTATTATGGGTAAATGATTGTAATTATAAAAAGAAAAACCAACAAATAAAGCGGCAAATACTATCGTGATCAAATACTCAACACTTTTCGAAAACGGAGATCTGAATGCTTTTCTTGAAAAGAAAATGATAAAAACAAATGCCGACAAAATCAAATTCTTATAAAAGGTTGCCCAATTTGTAAGTTTTATGGCATCACCAAAGCAACCACAATCCGGGACGGGATTATAGATTGCATCATATAAGGTAAGTAAAACAAAAAAGATCATTAATAAAAACAAGATCCAGGAAAGCAGTCTCACACGGATATTTAATACCAAAACAATCCCAAGTACAAACTCAAGGGTACACAAAAATATCGAGAGAAAAAAAGCTACTGATATTGCCCATTCAGTACCGTAAGCAATAAAGTAATCTTCAATCCGGTACATGGTTCCCAGGGGGTCGATACCTTTGACGAATCCTGAAAAAATAAAAACCAATCCTATAAAGATCCTGCTGAAATTTCTCAAGAATTTCATTGAAAGTATTTTTTAGTTATTCTTTAGTTCATCCATCATTATTAATGCAAACACAGCATAATTTATTATGTCAAAATAATTTGCATCCATACCTTCTGACACAGTAGTCTCTCCTTTATTATCTTCTATCTGTTTGATTCTCATTAATTTCATCAAGATAATATCAGTTAGTGAACTAATTCTCATATTTCTCCATGCTTCATCATAGTCATAGTTTTTACTAATCATCAATTCCTTGGCTGCGAAGATATATTTTTCGTAATATTTTTTAACTTCCTCCGCAGATAAATCAACTTCATTGCTAACACCCAATTCAAGTTGTATAAGAGCCATTACAGAATAGTTAATGATCCCTATGAATTCCGGCCTGATCCCTTCATTGATTTTCTTTTCTCCTTTTTCTTCAATACTTCTGATGCGATTAGCTTTTATATAGATCTGATCTGTCAGCGAGCTTGTACGCAAGACACGCCAGGAGTTTCCGTAATCCATCATCTTCTTCAGGAAAACATCCCTGCACTCCTTAATGATCATTTCAAATTGTTGTGATGTTTTTTCCATACTAAATAGTATTTTCGCTGAACGTATATATTTTTAAGTTTGATTAATTCATAAATTAATCAAAAAGATAAAAGATAAATGGCTAAAGACAAAAGTTTTGATTTTTATCTTTTTACTTTTGTCTTTTATCTTCTGCATGAATAATGCAGGTTAGGTGTCGGTCCTTCAGAATTAAGTGCTAAAATTACACTTTTTCAATAAAACAGAATATGGAATTTAATGGCAAAATTATTGATTTTTCAACCCCTGTTGTGATGGGGATCCTTAATATAGCTCCTGATTCCTTTTATGATGGTGGGAAATATTCCACAGAAGAAGAATGGATTGATCATACAGGACAAATGATTAAAGACGGGGCAGAAATTATTGATATCGGTGCCGTATCCACCAGGCCAAATGCCCCATTAATAGACGGGCAGGAGGAGATCAACCGGTTGTTACCCGTATTAAAAATAATCAGAGTTAATTATCCCGATATTATTATTTCGGTTGATACATACAGATCAACCATAGCCAGGCAGGTTATCAAGCAAGGGGCAAACATGATCAATGACATTTCAGGTGGGAGGTTTGATCATAACATGATTGATGTTATTGCCCAAACAGGGGTTCCTTATGTTATAATGCATATACAGGGTACACCTCAAAATATGCAAATAAACCCTGTTTATGAGAACATCGTTGAGGATATAAAATCATTCTTTCACCGGCAAATTGATAAGCTGAATAAGTTGGGGGTAAGAAATATCATCATTGATCCAGGCTTTGGATTTGGAAAATCTCTTGACCACAATTATGAATTATTATTCAAACTCAAATCATTCCATACATTCGGACTTCCATTGATGGCAGGCATATCCAGAAAATCAATGATCAATAAAGTCCTTGGCACTTCGCCAGCAGACGCTTTACCAGGCACAATAGTATTGAACACAATTGCGTTGCTTAACGGAGCAAACCTTTTAAGGGTACATGATGTAAAAGAAGCCATGGATGCCATTAGATTAGTTGCAAAATATAAAGAATTCGTGACCAGTGATCAGTGACCAGTGACCAGATAAAGAGTTATTGGTTGATTAGTTATGCCGAAGGTATCCTTAAGCAAGTTTTGAATCGTTAGAAATATGTTATTTTTGTAGTTCAATCTTTTCTATGTTTGAATTATTCATCAACGGTTTTATAGGAATAAGGTTATTAGATATCATTGATATCCTTCTTGTTGCTATACTTCTATTTGAATTGCACAACTTGCTCAAGGGTACAGTTGCAATAAATATTTTTATCGGGATCATTGCCATTTTCCTGATCTGGCAGATTGTACATGCCCTGCAGATGGAATTGCTCAGCAAAATCTTTGGTGCATTCGTCAGTGTTGGTTTCATTGCTTTAATTGTCATCTTTCAACCGGAAATACGCCGGTTTCTTTTTGCTCTGGGAACACCCTCTTTTATACACAAAAAAAACATGAGGTTTCTTTTCTGGAAATTCAATATCCACAGTGGGATCATTCTTGTAATCGATACTATCCTAATAGCTTGCCAGCGATTGGCTGACAATAAAACCGGGGCACTGATCGTGATCACAAAAAGAAATGAACTCAAACAGTACGTTGAAACCGGAATAACTCTTGATGCAAGTATTTCAACACATGTGATCGAGAATATTTTTTATAAAAACAGTCCATTGCATGATGGAGCCATAATAATAACCGATAATAAAATAAAAGCTGCCGGATGCATACTTCCCTTGTCTAACAAACCCAAATTACCCAGCAGACTTGGATTAAGACACCGTGCTGGTATCGGTATCACGGAACTATCAGATGCCATAGCTATAATCGTCTCAGAACAAACCGGAAAGATTGCATACGCAAAAGGTGGAAAATTATATCAGAAAGTACAACCTGCCCAGTTAAAGGATTTTCTGGAAGATGAATTCGGTCAGCATGAAAAAGCAGAAAAAATAAAACAGCCCGTCATGGAAAATGCTTAAAATTCATAATCCACTACGGCTGTTCTTTCTGTTACATCAAGAATCATATTCAATATTTTTATATGATCATGGTGTTCTCTGTACCTGTCAAGTGCCCCCATATCATCAAATACCGCAATCAAAACAATATCAAATGCCGACTGCCTGGTGCTCAGATTTAAACCTACTTCTATGGCATTCAGTTCATCAATTTTATCTACCAAAAGTTCAAGCCCGGATTTTATCTTTCTTGCATGTTTTTCCTTTTCCTCTGCAGAATCAAATTCCTTTAACTTGAGCATTACAATATGTTTAATCATGTTGTTAATATTTTAAGATAAAAAAGCAACAATGATAGTATATATTATTGTTTACTTACTTGTGATTTTATCATTTACTATTTTCAGAATATCTGTTTCCATTTGCTGAGATTTTTCTTCAATTTCAGTTCCCTTCGTAAGGATATCATCAACAAATGATTTATCTTCAACTCCGCTGGCATTAATCTTCACATTCAGGAAGGCTCCCATTACTGCAGTCCTGGCACATAAAGCACCAACACCAGCATCAGATACTGATGCCTGTAATCCGGTTTCTGCCATGGCCTTCATAATTTCCATAGATTCATAAGATTTTTGCATAACACGCAAAGGTATTTCCATTGCATATTTAGATGCTTCCTGGATTGCTATATTTCGCTTCGTTTTTTCTTCATCCGAACCTTTCGGTAAACCAAATGCTTCCATAATCCTGTTGAAGGCATTGGTATCCTCATCAACAAGGAATAATAACTCATCTTTGATTTTCTGACCTTTCTCTGCCCAGTTGGAAAACTCTTCCCAGCTTTCATCCCATCCTCTTTTATGTGAAGAAAGGTTTGCAACCATGGTACCCAGGGAAATTCCCAATGAACCCACATATGCAGAAATTGATCCGCCACCGGGAGCAGGAGATTCAGAAGCCGTTTCATCTGCAAAATCAGCAAGGTTCATATCGACAAGCCTTTTGCTATTATCATCCTCAATCATATATTCAATGATCTTATCTTTTGGGTTGAAAGGTTTAAGATCATTCAGGCCCATTGATTTAATGGCGATTTTCAGCAGTTCTTTTTCCGAAACTCCCAAAGACCGTTCTTGTTCTCTTAGATAATAACGGCCAGTATCCAGCATAGCTTTAAGCGGTATCAAGCCAACCAGTTCAGAGCCTGTAACACGGATCCCTCTTTCATTAGCCTTTTTAACCACTTCATCAAAAGCAACATGAACAGGAGTATCAATTATATTGGTAAGGTTCATTGAAATCTGTGCAATGCCGTATTCCTCTATGAACCAGCCAATTGCCTTAACTCCTTTCAGGGAGCCAGGTATCATCACTGGTTTTCCGTTTTTATCTTTCACTATCTTCCCGGTAATTGGGTTACCCTCACGTTTAACCCTACCTCTTTCCCTAACATCAAAGGCAACGGAATTAGCTCTGCGAACTGATGTTGTATTCAGGTTTGCATTAAAAGCAACCAGGAAATCCCTCGCTCCCACCGCAGTAACACCAGATTGAGCATTGAATTCTGCCAACCCGAAATCCGGTTGCCAATCAGGGTCTTTCAACTTATCAGGCATTCCTTCGTATTCACCTTCCCGGATATTGGCCAGGTTTATTCTTTCTTCATTAGATGCTGCATATTCATAACAAAATACCGGAATACTAAGCTCTTCACCAATACGTTTTGCAAGCTTCCTTGCATATTCTATTGTTTCTTCCATGGTGATCCCTGCCACCGGTACCAAAGGACAAACATCTGTTGCTCCCATCCTGGGATGCTCCCCTTTATGTTTACGCATATCAATAACCTGAGAAGCTTTCTTAACCGCTTGAAATGCAGCCTCAATTACCTGTTCAGGCGTGCCGACAAAAGTGACAACTGTTCTGTTTGTAGCTGCTCCGGGATCAACATCCAGTAACTTAACGCCTTCTATTTTTTCAATCTCATCAGTAATTTGTTTGATAATTCTTATATCCTTTCCTTCACTGAAATTCGGGACACATTCAATGATTTTTTTCATATCAATATATGGTTTTATTTTTTTCTGATTAAAGCATATTAATTATTCATGATCTCACCATTAAGAATAATCTTTTCCACCTTATTGCTGCCATATGCATAAGGGAGAAAAGCATAAGTCGGGATTTCTTTTGTTATGATCAGATTTGCTTTTTTTCCAACTGCAATACTACCCAGTTGATCACTCAAACCCATGGCATAAGCTCCATTAATAGTAACCGCATTAATTGCTTCTTCGGGCAGCATTTTATAAGCAATACACCCCAACGATAAAATAAATTGCATATTGCCTGAAGGTGATGAACCCGGATTATAATCACTGGCCATGGCAATTGGCAGGCCAGCATCTATCATCTTTCTTGCAGGTGCATATATCAGGCCAAGGAAAAAAGAAGCTCCGGGCAACAAAGTTGGCATAGTATCCGAGGCCAGTAAAACCTTGATCTCCTCATCACCGGTATACTCAAGGTGATCCACAGACAAAGCATTGTATTTAACCCCAACCTGTATGCCACCGGAAAAATCCAGTTCATTGGCATGGATCTTTGGCTTCAGGCCATATTTCATCCCGGCATTCAATATTCTGTCGGTATCCTCAACACTAAAAAAGCCCCGGTCGCAAAAAATATCGATATAATCTGCAATATCTTCCGTAGCTACCTGCGGGATCATTTCATTGATAATTATATCAACGTACAAAGCAGGATTGTTTTTATATTCAGCCGGTATAGCATGAGCACCTAAAAAAGTCGATTTAATTGTCAAAGGAGACAGTTCTTTTAATTTTTTGATCACTCTCAGCATTTTCAGCTCATCTTCGGTATTCAGGCCATAACCACTTTTAATCTCCACTGCACCTGTTCCGAAGGAAATGATCTCTTCAAGACGTGCCAAAGCCAATTCCGTTAGTTCTTCCTCGGAAGCTTCATGCATCTTTCTCGCTGAATTTAATATTCCCCCTCCCCTTTTGGCTATCTCTTCATAAGATAATCCCTTGATCTTGTCTATATATTCAATCTCCCGGCTGGCCGGAAAAACAATATGAGTATGTGAATCACACCATGCAGGCAACACCATCCTGCCTGTAGCATCGATGACCATCAATTCATCGTTTTCTGTTCCGTAAACAGATTCATCCAGAGTATTCATATTGCCAAAATCACTTATCAGGCCATTTTTTATTAAAACATAAGCATCCCTGACAGTTAGTAATTCAGCCATTTCTACTCCGCTCACTTTGTCCCTGGGCTGGTATTCTACCTGGATCAACTCCTTGATATTTTTAATAATTATTGACATGATGGTTCTGATAGTTTAGTTTGCATTCGAAATTAATACATTCCATTCAACTTATTTCTATCCTCAACAAGAATATTACAA
>JAUWGC010000013.1 GCA_030606625.1 Bacteroidales bacterium
CGCAAATAATTCTCTGTAAAATAATCAAATATAGTTAATTTCTTCTTTTCCTTTTAAAATAATATTTGCCTGCATTAGATTTCCAGTCATTATACTCAATTAGCAAAGTCTGTGAATATTAAATTTATTATTGCTCATAAACGAACAAAATATATTCGTAAATGAACATGACAAAATATTCCCGAACTAAATCCAATCTATTTAGATATAAAAACTATGAAATCCTATGTTGGCACTTTTGGTCTTCGTAAGATCACTTTTAAAAATGGCAGGAGTGATGAAAACAAGAAGTTGTGAGGGATTGTTACGTGTTGCAAGTTGTGCCGTAGGCACTCCTTACGGAGCGGATTACGAGTTGTGAAAAGGACCAGGAATAGAAGAAAAAAGAACCCAAATAAACTAACTTCTTCTCACAACTTAAAGAATACACAGATTTCAATGATTTTTTGTAATTTTACCAGAACACTACTGATTTTTTTTAAACTATACTCAATACTGACAATGAACTACCCCACCGCAAGTCGCAGATGCCAATTTATCGGTTCGGCAGAGAATTAACCTTTAAAAATTAATATAGAATATATTTATGCACATAGAATAGAAAAAACATCCTATTAATCATATAAAAAAGAGGTATTATGAATAAATCAAATGTTAATAAAGATAAAAATCCGTACAATATTTGTACATGGGACGACCAGTCTGATTGCGATAACTGCAAGGATAATAACCTTTTGCTCTGCAAATTAGACAAAAGGTTGCAGAAAGCATTTATGGTATTATTTGCTCCCGCAATAGTGGTAGCGTTCTTTGGGCTCACATTAGTATGCATATTGACAGACGATTGGTGGTATTTGATAGCTTACGGAGCTTTTTTCATTATACTCTTTCCTGTAATTGAGTTCGGGGTACTTTGCAGGCATTGTCCTTATTACGCAAATAGCAGCAACACAATAACATGCCTTGCCGGATCCGGGATGCCAAAGACATATAAGTACAACCCAAGACCAATGAATAAGTGGGAACACCTTGTCATGTACATATACTATACATTCATGATTGGATTCCCCATCTTTGTAATCGGATATGGCATTTATTTCATAAGCGATAACTATTCACAGTACAGCAATATTGCTCTCCTCGGCATGATTGGCATTGAGCTGGCTCTTATGTTTTCAATGTTGGCGTTCAACTATTGCCTAAACGTATATGTATGTAGTAAGTGTGTGTGTTTCTCATGTCCCTGGAACAAGGTTAAAAAGCCTGTTGTAGATGAGTACTTGAAGAAAAACCCCATAATTAAGGAAGCCTGGGAAAAATCAGGATACAAGTTAGGATAAACAGTATACCAGCATCCGTTCTACATAAACTTACCACTATTACATCTGATCACTGATCACTGGTCACTGATCACTGGTCACTGGTCACTTCAATTGAACCTTAACCCTCAATGTTTATCCTTTACATTCAAAAATATTACCCATCTTTGTAATGAATAATTATCTATAACATTATTATGACAAACAAAAATCATAAACTTGCTGCAATAGTTTTTACAGATATAGTCGGATATACAAAGAGTATGGAAAAAAATGAGCAGCTAACTTTGGAACTTCTCGAAAAACAACGTGAAATACTTTTTCCTTTGGTCGATGCTCATGACGGAGAAGTAGTAAAGGAGATCGGGGACGGATTGATGATCATGTTTCATAGTGCTGTGGAGGCAGTGAGGTTTGCAATTAACGTTCAAAAGCGCCTGAAAGATGAAGAACTGACCATACGCACAGGAATTCATATCGGTGATGTTATTTTTAAGGATGGAGATGTTTTCGGTTCGGCCGTGAACACGGCTGCCAGGATAGAGCCCTTAGCCCCGCCGAATGGAATTTGTATTTCAAAAGATGTAAGAAGCCAGATACGGAACAAAGAAGATATTCACACTGTTTCAATAGGTAAAAAAGAGCTAAAAGGAGTAAACGAACCTATTGAAATATATAAAGTTCTGACAGACGATATTTCCGCTGAAGATATAATACAACCGGTTTCATTGTTGAAGGATTTATGGGACAGGCGTGTTTTTCAAATAGTTGCCATTTACCTGGCTGGTTCATGGCTTGTTAAGCTGGCGATATCTGCTATTGTTACCCGGTATCTGCTTTCGCCACATATAATCGGACTCATCTGGGTCATCTTACTTTCTTTATTACCTACGGTAATATTATTAGCATACTTTCATGGGAAAAAGAAAGCAGGTTCATGGACAAAAGTTGAACTGGTAGGTATGCCAATTAATGCTGTGTTAACTATTCTACTCATTGTATTTCTTTTTAAAGGAAAAGATCTTGGTGCAACAACCCAGGCTATAACAGTTGAAAATGAAGATGGCGAAAAAATCGAAAGAGTGGTACTTAAAAATGAATTCAGAAAAAAAACAGCTATATTTTTCTTTGAAAATGAAACAAAGGATTCAACACTCAACTGGTTACAATATGCAATTTCAAGTATGCTTAATTACGATCTGTCGCAGGATATTAATATAGACGCAAGAACAGGCTTTAATTTTTTTCATAAGTTAAAAGAATTTGGTTTCCCTAAAGGTGTGGGACTGCCATTTACCCTGGAAAAGAAAATTGCTGATTATTATCACTTAAATTATTTTTTAACCGGTTCTTTTACCAAACAACTAGATGAATATTCCATTAAAGCACTTCTTTATGAAACTAAAAATGGCAAACTCATAGCAGAAAACATTTTTACAGGAACAGATATCTTTAATTTAATTGATGAACTTACAATACAATTAAAGAAAGATATGGATATTCCCGAATCATATTTGGAAGAAGTAAACGACCTTCCTTTGTCTGAAATATTTACTACTTCATTCCCTGCTCTTGTTAATTTCACAAAAGGACAAAACCTGATTATTATTGATAACAACTGGTCGGAAGGAGCAGAATATTTTGAAAAAGCAATAAAAGAAGATCCGGGTTTCACATTAGCTTATTTATCCTTAGCTGAAGTGTATTTCAATACCAATCAGATGGAAAAAGTAAAAACATCACTTCAGGATGTAAGGCAAAATCTGTACAAATTACCTGAAAGTCTCCAGTTTAACTTTAAGTATTTTTATTATATTATAAACTCCGAACCTGAAAAAGCCTTTGCTGTTGTAAAAATGTGGGTGGAACTATTCCCCGATGACATTAAAGCCCACTACGTTCTTGCAGCAAGATATGTTATGAAAAATCAGCTTCAGGAAGCAATAGCTGAATTTAACACTATTTTACAACTTGATCCTGAACAATATGATTATCTGATAAACATAGGAAATTTATATGTGAAAATGGCTGAATATGATAAAGCCCTTGATTATTATAAACAATATGAAAAACAATTTCCAAAAGATTATAAATCATACAGAAATATTGGTTATTTATTTTATAAAAAAGGTGATTATGAACAGGCGAGATCTTATTATGAGAAGGCACTTCTAATAGAGACCGATCAAGTGTCATTATTACTTAAGCTGATAGATATAGACATGCAATTGGGCAATTTCACCGAAGCCCTTGATCAAAATCTAAAGGCATTGAAAAAATGCAAAACTTCTTCTGATAGCACTAAAGTTTATAGCTCACTTGAATCGTATTATGAATTAGCAGGACAAATAAATGAGTCAATAAAATATATGGAGTTGAAGCATCAAGAAATGGAAAAATCCGGAACTCCACTCAACAACCTGGCTCAAAAAGTCTTTGATATAAATAAATATAGCGAGGCAGGTAATAGTGATAAAGCATTTCGTATACTCAAAGAAATGGAGTCGCAATTTACACCACCTCTTGATAATTTAGTATATTTTGGATATTTACTTTTATATCTTGACCTTGAAGATGTTGATAATGCTGAAAAAGCCATTGTGAATGCTGAAAAATTAATTCATAGTATCGGACAGGGAAATTTACAACCATCTATTTTATATGGACTGGGAAGAATACATGAAATTAAGGGTGAATATGACAAGGCTATTAATAGCTATTTACAAGGATTAGAACTTCAACCGACAAATATTAATATTAACAGGTTTATCGGACGTTGTTACAGAAAACTCAATAAATTCAAGAAAGCTGAAGAATATTTATTACTAGCTTCAAAAGACTCACCATTTAGTCCGAATAATAATTATGAACTTGCTCTTTTATATTTAGATATGGAAGATACACAAAAAGCACTGGATCATTTAAGAATAGCAAATGATATTTGGAAAGATGCCGACACTTCATATAAACCTGCGCAAAAGGCTAAAAAGAAATTAGTTGAGATAGATATTTAATTATCATCCCAGTTGTCTGGCTATAGCTTTCATCAAGACTTCTTCATCAATAGGCTTTGAGATATAATCATCACAACCTAATTTGAGGAATTTTTCTTTTTCTTCAGCTTTTGCAAAGGCAGTAATTGCAATAATAGGTAATTCCCTCTGGAATTTCTTGATTTCTATGGTAGCAGCCAGTCCGTCCAGCTCAGGCATACTAATGTCCATCAAGATAAGGTCAATACCTCCATCATTCTTACACGTTTCAATAGCTTCTCTTCCGTTCTTCACCCAAATAATTTTTGCTGCAGTCTTTTCAAGAAGTTCTTTCACCAATTCAAAATTGGAATCAACATCTTCGGCTACCAGGATTCTCTTATCTTTCCAATCCCACCTGACAGGCAATTCAACATCAATGGAATCAATTTCTTCCGTCACATAAACCTGTTTTAAAGAAACAGTAAAGAAGAAAGTACTACCCTCCCCTACTTTCGACTCCAGCCAGATTTCCCCTCCGAGCATTCCGACAAGATTTTTGCATATTGTCAATCCCAATCCTGTGCCACCATATTTCCTCGTATAAGATTCCTCTGCCTGCCTGAACCTGTCAAAGATAACTTTTTGTTTATCATCGGGAATACCTATCCCGGTATCTTTAACATAGAATTGCAATTTTTCGTTCTTCACCTCGTATCCGAATTCAACATATCCTTCCTCCACAAACTTAATGGCATTTGATATCAGGTTTGCAAGTATTTGTCTGATTCGGTATGGATCTGTTCTGATGGTAAAGTTGTCGTTTTCAACACCCTTCCTTACCCTTAACTCAATATGCTGTTTGTTTATTTTGACCTTCATCTCCTTGTTGAAAATCAATTGCTCGTCGAGGATTTTATTGATCTGGCAATCCTCATCTTCAATCCTGATCTCACCAACCTCAATCCTTGCAGTATCAATAACATCATCAATGATCTTTAAAAGTGCCGAAGTATTGTTACTGATTATTTCCACATACTCACTTTTTTTAGATTGTGAGATATCCGGTTTAAGAAGAAGGTTAGAAAAGCCAATAATTGCATTCATCGGTGTTCTGATCTCATGCGACATATTTGTCAGGAAAGAAGTTTTTAACCTGTCTGATTCCTCGGCTTTTTCCTTGGCTATATTTATTTTTTCTTCGGTTGATTTCCGTTCAATCATGGTGCCTATTTGATCGGCAATGAATTCCAGAATCTTAATATCATTCTTATTAAACGCATTTTCATCTTCATAATTCTGAATAACAAACACTCCAATGATTTGGCTTTCAGAGCGTAATGGTACACCAAGCCAGACCTTACACATAGAACCCACTTGTTCAATCTCACCACTTTTCACTAACTGCTGTATATCATCTTGCCTTAGCAATACCATTGTCTTTTTCCTAATCACATATGAAGTCAGGGTTTTTCCTTCAGGAAATGAAATAAATTTATCTTTCTCATCAACAAAATAGGGTAAGGTAAGTTGGTCTTTCTCCCTGTCATATAAAACAATAAAGAAATTCCTCATGTCGAGAATATTTGACACTTCCTGCTGAATAACTTTCAACAGGTCTTTCAATACCATAGCAGTATTTGCAGCTCTTGCGATCTTGAAAAGAACCCGCTGTATCTTTTCTGCCTGTTTCCTTTCCTGAATCTCATCTTCAAAGTTTTTTGTTCTTTCCTTTACACGTATTTCCAGTTCTTTATTAAGTTTTCTGAGGTCCTGATTGATCCTGTTAATCTGTATGTTTTTGTCTGTCAGTATCTTATTGGTTTTCTTCCTGGTTGTATATCTGTTGAAAAAGAGAAAAATCAAAATCGCAATCAGGAGTAGAATGACTAAAAACAGGTTTCGAATATTTTTCTCCCTACTGAGCTTCAGGGTTTGAATGCTGTTATTTTGCCGGAGAAGTTCATTTTCCTTTTCTTTCTCTTCGGTTTCATATTTTATCCTCAGCTCAGCTATCTTATCCTTGCTTTGTTTTGAAAAAATACTGTCTTTCACAACACTGTATTCCTTGTAATATTCCAGCGCATTATTATATTCACCTCTTTGATAATACAGTTCATGTAATAAGAAATATCCATCCCTCATAAGATTCCTGGCCTGGATTCTATCTGCCAGAATGATACCTTCCTGCAGGAATATAAGAGAACTGTCATATTTCTGGAGTTCCAGATATACATCGCCCAGGTTTAAAAGTGTATTGGCATATTCATTAACATTTTCGGCTTCATCACTGTATATCAGGGATTTCCGGAAATAATCCAATGCTTCTGTATAATCTCCCTTTGCCAGATAAATGGATCCCACATTATTCATTATACTTGCCAATCTCCATGGCTGCCCTATTTCCCCCCATATTTCTAATGCCTCAATGAAGTAATTAAGGGCAGTATCTAGTTTGTTCATGAATTTATAGATAATACCAATATTGTTCAGGGAACCTGCAATCCCATTCATAAGGCCTATCTCTCTCCTGATCTCAAGTGCCTTTAACTGATATTCGAGTGCTTTGTCATAATTTCCCTGGATACCATAAATAATACCGATATTATTGAAAGTATTATGGATTTCTTCATCATCAAATAAAAGAGATTTCAAATAATTCTCAAGTGCTTTGTCCAGATCACTTAGTTTCCAATATATGACGCCAATTGTATTATATGAATTCGAGATTTTAAGACTGTCATTCAATTCCTCATATATTAGCAGAGATTGCTTAACCAAGCTTAATGCATTGCTATAATCACTGATCTTATAATATACAGTGGCCATTTGGAACAGAACATCAGCAATATTTTCCTTATTGTTTAGATTTTCGTATATTCCCAGGGCTTTTCCGTAGTTTAGTATAGCTAGTTCGTTTACATTGAGAAGATTATAAGCATTTCCAATATTTTTGTATGCCCTGCCTCTTTCTGTAAAGCTGTTAAGGTCTTCAGACATCTCCAAGGCTTCAATTGCATGTTTTATTGATTTTTCAGCAGATGTATTCAGATAGGTTTCTGACAAATCGTTAAACAGTTCTGCTTTTCTAATACCCCTGGATGACTCAAGTAATTGGAGGAGACTATCAATGTTTGTCCCCAGACAAACAGATTGAAGTAAAATAAAAAAGACGAAAAATATAATAACTTTATTCCGGAACATGGTTTATCAATAATTTAAAAGATTTGCCGACATTAATATCTACATCAAAATTACATCAATTAAAGATATTTGGCAATTTTATTATTAATTTCGACCGGATTAAAAGGTTTTGTAATAATATCATTCATACCTGCCTCAATTATTTTGTCATGGACCTCAACCAATGTAGAAGCTGTTAGAGCAATAATCGGAATGTTCTTAATCTTTTGATTACCATTATTCCTAATATATTTCGTGGCTTCAAAACCATCCATTTCAGGCATCTGTAAATCCATGAGAATAACATTATAAGTATTGGATTTTAATTTCTCCAATGCTTCAATGCCATTTTCTGCTTCATGTACAATTACTCCCCATTTCTTCAGATATTTACAGGTAATTATCATATTGATTTTATTGTCTTCCACAAGCAATACTCGCGCCTTATTAATGTTTTCCAGATTAGAATCCCTGGTCGTTTCCTTTTTAATAACCTTTTCCTTTTCCTTTTCCTTTTCCTCTTTCTTTTCTTTTTCTTTTATTAAAAATTCAAGAGTAAATGTAAAAACTGATCCTTCTCCTATTTCACTTTCCAGTTGTATAGTGCCGTTTTGCATTTCGATCAGCTTTTTTGTGATTGACAATCCAAGACCGGTACCAATTTGGATTTTATCGCCACCTTCGTTAGCCTGAACAAAAGGATCAAATACTTTGTTCATTTTCTCCTTCGAAATACCAATGCCTGTGTCTTCCACCCTGAATTGTAATTTAAGGGAATATGAATATTTCTTTAATATATTTACAATTACAGCAATTTTACCTTTTTTAGTAAACTTAATTGCATTTCCCACTAAATTAATAAGGATCTGATTTAATCTAACGGGATCACCAATCAAAATGTCTGGTATATCTTTATCCAGGATAGTAACCAATTTTAATTTCTTTTCTTCGGCTTTCAGGTTAAAAGTATGAACCATATTATTGACCTGTTCCTGAAGACTGAACTCTTTTTTTTCAAACTTGACCTTCCCTGCTTCAATCTTTGATAAGTCAAGTATATCACCGATAAGTGATATCAGATGTTCTGCTGAAAAACTCAATGTTTTAAGGTTGTCAAGTTGTTCAGGTTTAGGGTTTTCCTCAATTAACAGATTGGTCAATCCGATGATGGCATTCAGAGTACTTCTCATCTCGTGGCTCATTGTTGATATGAACTGCATTTTCGACAGATTGGCTGAATCGGCATTTTCTTTGGCTTTGATCAATTCAAGCTGCTTTCTTTTCAGTTCCGTAATATCTCTTGCAATTCCGGTAATTCCAATGATTTCTCCCCTGGTATTGAAAATAGGGGATTTATATGTTTCAAACCAGACCTCTTCTGTCATGGTTGAACTTTCCGATTCATAAAACATCCTTCGCTTGCTTTCAAGCACTTGCTTGTCCTCTATTTCGAACTGCCTTGCTATTTCTTTCTGGCATATATCATAATCCGTTTTACCAATGAATTCATCAGGTTCCATTCCGTAATGATTGGCAAAAGGTTTATTTACAACAACAAACTTTCCATTTATATCCTTCAACCATGCTTTATAGGGAAGGTTGTCCAGAATATCCTTCAGCCATGCCTTGCTTTCAAGTAATTGCTCTTCAAATTCCTTCCTTTCTGTTATGTCAATAAGAACAGTTAAAATGGCAGGGGTTTCCATATAGATCACTATCGAAGAACGAACAATGACCGTATGTTTTTCACCTTTAGCGTCCAGGATTGAGATTTCATAGTCTTCGATTTTTTCACCCTGTAATCTTCTTTTCATGGCCTTCAACACTTTAGGATGATCATCCCTATAAATGAATCTCAAAATTGAAGAATCTATGATCTCATCTTTCGTATATCCAAGCTTACCACAGGATGCTTCATTTACATATACTATTTTACCATTCTGGTGGACAACAATAGAATCAGGCAATTGATTGATCAATTCCCTGAATCTTTCCTCGCTTATTTTTAGTTTCCTCCCTGTTTTTTCCTGTCGTTGAATTGTTTTAAGCAGCAAGTATTTTTGGCGTATGGACTTTTTGATCAATCCTGATAAATAACCGATTTCGTTATCTGCAGCAATTAAATTATCAATGGGAAGATAATTATTATTAGCCAGGCTGATCGAGATTAATTTGATTGGCCGATAAATCCATTTATAAATAAGAAAAAATACAATAACTATGATGGCTATTCCTAAAGCTATATATAATTTAAATAAACTTGATGTTAAAGAATTGAATTTATCAATAAGAGGTTCGCGGACAGTATATTCAACTTTGGCAATATCCTTATCATTCCAGCTATATAAAGAAGCAATAACAGAAATATCACTATCATCCCGTTTCCTTTTTCCGCTAACAGGAATTGATGTATAAATCAATCTGAGCTGGCCATTTGAAACTTTCTCAAGATCCCAGAAAAACTTTTCATCCCATAACCGGCCAAGGAAAAAGTAGCCACAAGCCTGGGATATTCTGTCCTCATCTGAAGAATTATTTATGGTTGATCCCCGGATCTCTAATAAACCATTCTTTAACATGCAGAAAAAATGTATTTTGCTGTCAACATCGAACAATGCATTCCTTTTATCTTCCGGGACAGGTATTTCCGACATTAACGGATCACCCGTGATATTCTGCATCTTCACTAATATAAACTCCTTATTATATACCCAATAGACATCATAATCATATTTGGATACAAGAATATCCAGATCCTCTTTTGCAAATAATTCATCTGGTTCATGAATATAATTGCACATCTCATCCCAATGGGAATATACGTTTTCTACCAGATTCTGGTATGGTAAACCATTTATTTTCAGTAAGTTTTCAAGGGCTTCTTGATATTGGGCCTGTTGCTCCTGTTTAATTAATTCGAGGTGCTTTTTTTCACTTTTTCTAATGATTAAAAATCCAAAAACATACAAAAGCAATAAAATGCCAATGATATAAATAATATAATATTGGATCTTTGGTTTTAACCTGTCCATCAAGCTAAGCTTTTATTATTTGCCTATAGAATATGAAAATAATTTAATAAGATGGGGTTCAATACTTTTTACATATTTTTATGTAAAAAGTTCGTGATTGAGGTAATTATTTTTCTTATGTAATAGAATTAATCTTTTTTATTTAATAACTTTATACGACCTTAGTGATTTCCACAAATATATTCATAATAAATTGAAATATAATGAAAAAAATTACAATTTCTTTAATTGCGGGAGCCATTGCCATAATAGTAGTTTCCTGTAACCATCAGCACGATGAACAAAAACAATCCAATAATGAAAAAACAATTATTGGAAAAAAAGATCTGAAACTGGAAAGTGACCGGATAACTCCGGAAGTCCTTTGGGCATTCGGAAGGATCAGTGATGTTCAGGTATCCCCTGATCACTCGACCATTCTTTTTGGAATTTCCTATTATGATATAGAACAAAATAAAGGCAACCGGGAGCTATATTCTATGGGTATTGATGGTTCCGGTTTCAAACGCCTTACCAATACCCCCAAAAGCGAGTATAATGCTGTATGGCAGCCCGATGGAAAGAAAATCGGTTACCTGACATCAGAAAGTGGTTCGGTGCAACTATGGGAGATGGATCCTGACGGATCAGGCAAAAAGCAGATTTCAGATATCCGTGAAGGGATTACCGGATTTAAATACGCACCTGATCAGTCGAAAATTTTGTTTACCAGCGAAATTGCTATTGAAAATCCTTTCGGGGAATTATATAAAGGATTACCAAAAGCGTCCGGAAAAATCATGGATGATTTGATGTACAGGCATTGGGATCATTGGGTGAATTCTTACAGCCATGTTTTTATTGCCGATTATGATGGTGTAAAAATATGGAATGAGAAAGATATCATGTCCGGAGAACCATGGGGATCACCACTTAGTCCTTTTGGTGGAATGGAACAGATTGGGTGGAGCCCTGATAGTAAAACCATTGCATACACATGCAAAAAAATGAAAGGTATGGAATACACCCTGTCCACTAACTCTGACATCTACCTTTATAATGTAGAAACAAGTAAAACCCTTAATCTTACGGATGGCATGATAGGATTTGATATTGCCCCTGTATTTTCACCCGATGGTAAAAATATCGCATGGGAAAGCATGGAACGTGATGGCTATGAGTCGGATAAAAATCGTTTATTCGTTTATGATTTGGAAAATGATGTTAAAACTTATTTTACAAAAGATTTTGACCAGGATGTTCATGGGCTGACATGGAGTAATGATGGTAAATCTCTTTATTATATCAGTGGCTGGCATGCCACATATGAAATCTATCGCCTTGATCTGCATAACGGAGAGATAACCAAACTAACCGAAGGCATTCATAACTACCATACGGTCAGTCCAGCCGGTGACATCCTAATCGCTACCCGCCAGTCGATGTCGATGCCCACTGAGATTTATTCAGTAAATCCAGCCAATGGAAACGCCACCCAGATCTCTTTTGTCAATAAAGACCTTCTTGACCAAATCACTATGGCTGAAGTCAGGCAAACCTGGATAAAAACCACGGATGACAAAGACATGCATACATGGATCATCTATCCTCCTCATTTCGATCCGAACAGGAAATACCCTACCCTACTTTACTGTCAGGGCGGTCCGCAAAGTATGGTCAGTCAGTTTTGGTCATATCGCTGGAATTTTCAGATGATGGCAGCCAATGACTATATCATTGTTGCTCCAAACCGCCGGGGCGTTCCGGGTTTCGGAAAGGAATGGAATGAACAGATTAGCGGAGATTACGGTGGCCAGAATATGAAAGACTACCTCAGCGCCATTGATGAAATGGCCAAAGAACCTTACATTGATGATAACCGGTTAGGGGCTGTCGGGGCAAGCTATGGCGGATTTTCGGTATTCTGGCTTGCAGGCAACCATGATAAACGTTTCAAAGCTTTTATAGCACACGATGGAATGTTCAACTTCGAATCACAATACCTTGAAACAGAAGAATTGTGGTTTGTCAATTGGGACCTCGGCGGCCCGTTCTGGGATAAGAATAATAAAATTGTCCAACGTTCCTACGCCAATTCACCACATAATTTTGTACTGAACTGGGATACACCAATTCTGGTTATCCATGGAGAATTTGATTACAGGATTACATTTACACAAGGCATGAGTGCTTTCAATGCAGCTATCCTGAGAGGTGTTCCTGCTGAGTTCCTGTATTTCCCGGATGAAAATCACTGGGTGCTTTCACCACAGAATGGGATCCTTTGGCAACGTACATTCTTTAACTGGCTGAATCGTTGGTTGAAAAATAGTAGTGTAGAGTAATTTATTATTCGTGTATTAGTTAAGTAGTTTAGTAGTTATATTGCAGATTTATAATCTCCTGTCATGCAAAAAAATAAGGTTATAATTAAATGGATTGCCCGGATATCAGGCTTGCTGGTTAGTATCTTTTACACACTATTTATTATCATGGAAGGAATTCCTGATACTATGGAGAAACATTTTAATGCCCTCTACCCCATTCTAACACTAATGGGTATTATCATACTGGGATTTCTGTTTGCCTGGTTCAGGGAAAAGGAAGGAGGAGTGATCATGATCTTCGGAAGTATTATTTTGGGATTATATGTTTACTACATGGGTATTCAGAACAATGTATTGTATGCTTTACTTATCACATTGTCCTTTCTGATACCGGCATTGCTTTTTATATATTATCACCGGTTAAATATTAAGTGATCTATATATATTTCACCTATTTTTGCAAAGTCAATCATTTAAATCCATCAATTATGAAAAGCGAAGAAGAAATAAAAAGAAAAAGAATAACGTGCTTTAATACAATCATTGACTAACAATTTTAATGAATCTATTCGAAAAGAAAATTGATGAAGCAGCAGCGCTTCTGAAATCATCGCGTTTTACTACTGCATTTACCGGAGCAGGAATTTCAGTTGAAAGTGGTATTTCACCGTTCCGGGGAGAAGGCGGGCTGTGGAGTAAATATGATCCTATACTTTTTGACATTAATTATTTCCAACAATACCCGGAAAAGTCGTGGGTAGTGATCAAAGAGATCTTTTATGACGATTTTGCAATAGCAAAACCGAATACTGCACACTACATACTGGCAAAAATGGAAGCCAATAATCTGCTCAATGCAGTAATCACGCAAAATATTGATCATCTTCACCAGGATGCCGGAAGTAAAACAGTATTTGAATTCCATGGCAATTCCAGGCAACTGATCAGTATGGATACCGGTAAAGTTTATAGCATAGATGAAATTGATCTTGAGGATCTGCCACCCAGATGCAAGGAAACGGGAGAAGTACTAAAACCAGATTTTATTTTTTTTGGAGAAGGAATCCCACAGGATGCATATCTGAATTCTGTTAATGCAGCTAATAAATCCGAAGTATGCCTTGCAATCGGCACTACCGGAGAGGTTATGCCTGCATGTCAGATCCCAATCATAGCAAAGCAAAATAATGCCAAAATCATCGAAGTCAATGTTAAACCATCCAACTTCACACATACCATCACTGATATATATCTGGAAGGCAAAGCACAAGAGATCATGGATAAATTATACCAAAAGTTAGTTACATTTGCTTAATTAATAATTTGGCAATGGACATTCTCTGGATCACTATTGGCATCATTCTGTTAATCATTGGGATCATCGGATGTATCTTGCCTATTATACCAGGCCAGGCAATCAGTTATTTTTCATTGCTTATGTTACAGTTAACCAAAAAGGCACCTTTTAATGAGAATTTTCTAGTGATAATGGCATTAATAATGGTTGGTGTAACAATAATGGATTATGTCGTACCTATTTATGGTACAAAGAAATTCGGTGGTACCAAGAAAGGCTTATGGGGGAGTACAATAGGACTTATCTTCGGGATCATTATTTTACCATTCATGGGTATTGTCATCGGCCCTTTCGGCATTCTGGGAATCATACTGGGGCCATTTGCAGGAGCATATATCGGTGAATCTATGGCAGGCAGGGATTCAAAAACTGCACTGAGAGCTGCATTTGGTTCTTTTATTGGCTTCCTGGCAGGCACCATGATGAAACTGGCTTATTCTATCATCGTAGCATGCTATTTCTTCTCGAATATCTAAACCTGACCAACATGAAAATAAATAACTCTATTCAGCAGCTACGCGATCTGTCATTTCAGGTCCGTAAAGATGTTATCAGGAGCTTGGCGGAAGCAGGGTCAGGACATCTGGGCGGGTCGTTGGGCCTTGCCGATATTTTTACTGTTCTGTATTTCAATATTCTTAACCATGATCCTCAAAGGCCTGACTGGAAAGACCGTGACAGACTAATCCTGTCAATAGGTCATGTAGCTCCTGTATTATATGCATCACTGGCCAGGGCTGGTTATTTCCCCATAGAAGAGCTTCAAACATTACGCAAGCTTGGTTCCCGGCTGCAAGGACATCCGGGAAAAGATCATGGTTTACCCGGGCTGGAACTTTCAGCAGGTTCATTGGGTCAGGGACTTTCAGTTGCAGTCGGCACTGCAATTTCAGGTAAGATAGATAACAAAACCTGGCGGGTATACAGCATTCACGGTGATGGAGAATTACAGGAAGGATCAATATGGGAAGCAGCCATGAGTGCAGCTCATTACAAGCTGGATAACCTGGTTTCACTTGTGGATCGAAACAATGTACAAATCGATGGCAATACAAAAGATGTAATGAATCTCGAGCCCCTGGCCGATAAGTGGAAATCTTTTGGCTGGCATGTATTGAATTGCGATGGGCATGATCTCAAGGATATCATCCTAGCATACGAACAGGCCAGAAAGATTAAAGAAAAACCAACTGTTATCCTTGCCAAAACACACATGGGAAAAGGCGTGCGTTCGATTGAAGACAACCACACCTGGCATGGAAAAGCACCATCTGTAAAACAGGCAGATAAATTTATTAAAGAACTTGAGCAGAATGGTTAAAATGAATAAATTTACCAATAAAGAAGATATACCAACGAAAAACGGATTTGGTGAGGGATTGCTGGAGGCAGGCAAGAAAAACAATAATATCCTTGTATTGGGAGCAGACATAACAGGTTCTGTTGGTGCTAATTTATTTGCCGATGAATTTCCTGAAAGGTTTTTCTCCCTCGGCATAGCTGAGGAAAATTGTATTGGAGTCGCCGCCGGTATGGCTATGAATAATAAAATTCCTGTCTTTGCCACCTATGGGGTATTCTCAGCAATGAGAACTACAGATTTTATCAGAGTTTCTGTTTGTTATAATAACCTTCATGTTGTAATCGGAGGTGCACATGCTGGAATTTCCGTGGGTCCTGATGGTGCCACACACCAAGCATTGGAAGACATTGCAGTGATGCGTGTACTTCCCAATATGACTGTCCTTTCACCCTGTGATTCGACCCAAACCAAATTGGCAACGATCGCTGCCATCGAAAAAGTTAATGGCCCTGTATATGTGCGTTTTGGAAGAGCGCCGGTACCGAATTTTACATCACAAACTATGGGGTATGAAGTTGGAAAAGCACAAGTACTCATGGAAGGAAATGATGTTACCATAATTGCAACCGGTCACTTAGTTTGGGAATCTTTACAGGCTGCCAGACAGCTCAGTAATAACGGTATTTATGCAAAGGTCATCAATGTTCATACGATCAAACCACTTGATCATGAAATTATATTAAATGCAGCCAGGCAGACTGGTGCTATTGTAACCGCAGAAGAACACCAGAAAACAGGAGGATTAGGAAGCGCAGTCGCTGAATTTATTGTTCAAAACTATCCTGTTCCAATGGAATTTATTGGAATGCCTGATTGTTTTGGAGAATCCGGGGAACCTCCTGAATTGATGGATAAATACGGCATGAAATCCCGGCATATTGTTGAAGCTGCGAAGAATGTTATAAAAAAGAAATAGAATTATGTAATATTATCAGTCTTCCAGCGCCATTTTCATAAACTCCTGCTTGTGAGATAAATACCAATGATATTTAAGAAATCCTTCCAATCCGTTAAACCAGCTCAATACTTCTTTTTTCCTGAGTTTGGTATTACAAGGTTTAACCAGTGCTTTGAAAGAGCTGAAATAATATTGGTCAAATGACTTACAAACCCCATGTTTTTGAGGATTATAATGGATATACATTATCATCTGCTTTAAATCTTCAGTCGTATCTACCTCGACCTTCCTGTAATATTTTTTAGATATAGGATCGGACCGTCCTGCCCGTTTATTTAAGCATAATGAATAACTGATAAAAAATTTCCTTAACTGGTTGCTTGCTCCTAAACCATTTGAAAATAAATGATTTGGCTTGATCCTGACCAGGAAATGAAAATGATCAGGTAAAATGCAATAAGCATATGTGTCCAGATAATCAGAAAGATATTCATCATATTTTTCCAGAAAAAGCAGATAAAAATTTCTATTAAGAAATATTTCATTATGATCGTTGCAATAGTTATAAATATGGTAATATTTATCAGGCAACAAAGGTGTTATGATATTCCTATTTGACATGACATAATATTTAAAAACATATTCATTCCGGAAGACAGATTGGATTTGGCACAAGAGCACAAATAAAATATACCTATGTTGATACCCTTCTTTTATTTATACCCTTATAGTTGATTTGTTCCCATGAAAAATTTCTTCCGGATAAGTGATTTTGGTTAGAAATAACCCATTGGCAGGCACAGAACGCCCTGCAGCAGAACGGTCTTTTTGTTCAATGATCTCCCTGATATCATCCAACGTTATTTTATGTATTCCCAGATCGATGAGTGTTCCAACAATTGCACGTACCATATTCCTCAGAAACCTGTCAGCCTTAATCGTGAAAATTAACATCTGATCCTTTTTTTCCCACCTGGCATCTATAATTTTGCAAATATTGTTTTTGACTTGAGTATGCAATTTTGAAAAACTTGTAAAATCGTCATATTCAAATAATATTTCAGCACCCTTATTCATCAGATCCACATTAAGGCTCCCATAATAATAAAAAGCAAATTCCTGATTAAAAGGGTCTTTATTTTGGGTGATAATATACTGGTAAGTCCTTGTAATGGCATCAAAACGGGCATGTGCATCCGGCCTGACAGGATAAATGTTGAAAATAGCAATATCCTTTGGTAAAAATTTATTCAACTTGAATACAAGCTGGTCGATTTCTTTTTCAGTCAATGAATATTTAGTATCAAAATGGGCAAAGAATTCTTTGGCATGCACTCCTGCATCTGTCCTCCCACATCCAACAACATTGATTTTTTCCCCCAGCATCAAGGTTAATGCTTTATTCAGCACATCCTGAATACTGTTGGCATTCTTCTGCATCTGCCACCCATGATAATTGGTTCCCTTGAACGATAATTTAATAAAATACCGGTTTGTCGATTTAGCCCCCATTAGTTTTTTTTTAAACATCAATTCACAAGTAGATATAAAAACAGTTTTTATTCCTTTCCGGGCTATCATTTCATACATATCCTATAAAAACAATTCAAAATTAACATTTTCATTAAATTTAATTATATTTGTGTTACTATTTATAAATTCGTGTCACGATGAAGGTAAAACGTTTTGGAGTCTCATTGGAAGAGGATCTTCTTAAATCACTTGATAATCTTGTGAAAACACATCAATTTCCAAATCGTTCTCAGGCCATCAGGTATCTTATTAATAAAAATCTTACTGAAGAAAAATGGAATACGAATGTTTTTGTAGCCGGTGCAATTGTGTTGGTTTATGACCACCATAAAAGAGATTTACAGAACCGCTCAACAAATCTTCAACATGACTATCATGATTTGATCCTCTCGGTACAACATGTTCATCTTGATCACCATAATTGCCTGGAAACTATTGCAGTAAAAGGAAAAGCAAAAGATCTTAAGTCGCTGGCAGATAAACTGATCGCATTGAAAGGAATTAAACATGGCCAGTTGGTCATGAGTACTTCGGGTTAACTATTAAAGCGGTAAAACCCTGTGGTTTACCGTAGTGTTTTTAAAAATGTAAATAAATTAATGATATATTTTTTCACAGGAATAATTGCCAGTGCCTTTCATGTAATCACAGGGCCTGACCACCTTGCTGCCGTGGCACCCCTGGCTATTGAAAGCAAGAACAAGGCATGGCATATTGGATTTTTCTGGGGTGTAGGGCATATTACAGGTATGCTTTTAATTGGATTACTGTTTATTCTTTTAAAAGAGTTAATACCTGTTGAAGCAATATCAGGCCATAGTGAACAATTGGTTGGTATTGTATTGATCCTAATAGGTATTTGGGCAATTTTCAAAGCATTAAGAAAAAACAAACATTCTCATTCCCATCCACATATACATCTTGACCCCAAACCTCAAATCCATATCCATGAACACATACATGATACAGACCACGTTCATCAACATGAACATACCAAAACATACAAGCAAAATAACCTGACTGCATTCCTTATTGGAACCCTGCATGGTTTTGCAGGTATATCCCATGTTATTCTCTTACTACCAACACTGGCATTTCCAACAATATTTGATTCTGTAATGTATTTAGTTGGTTTCGGGATCGGCACTATTGCTGCTATGATCGCATTTGCTTTATTTCTCGGCCTCATTTCCCTCAAATCTGCATCCCATAAAAAGAAAAATGTGTTTTTAGGTTTAAGAATAGGGGGAGGTATATTTGCAATCTTTATCGGAATTTTTTGGATCATTCAGACATTTTAATACGAGCTGCCAGCTCTTGCTTATTCACCCTTTTTGATTCAATTAACATAGTTTCCAATCATTCAAGGTGTTTATTATCTTTTCGGGATGTTTTAGTTTTTTCTGAAAATAATCCAATGCTATTTTGAGGTTATTTTCAGCTTTTTCGGTCAGGCCTTCGTGGAATTCCCAACTGTAGCCTTTAATATGTAACAGTAATACAAGGGGTTTACTGTTGAAAAGCTCCTCGCATAATTTAACAATGTATCCGGGTGATGCTGAATGTGTAGTGAAGGATACTTCAGACGATTTATTAACTTTCGTAAAGCAAAATTTATTTATCTTCTCTTCGGAAGCATCTGCAAAAACCACCAGGTCTTTGTCTTTGATTGCCTCAGCATCCTCTATATTTAACTGGTAATTATTATCAAATTCAAATCCCTTTAATTCCAGCTGACCTACCCATTTTTCCATCCGTATAACAAATTCCACTCCCAAACCATCATCCTGTCTGCCAGGATTACCATATCCATAAAGCAATATTTTCAATGAGCCCCGCAAGAATTAAGTTCTCTTTTTGTCGACCAGTTCATTGTTCACATCATACAAAGAAATTTCCAGGGGCATCTTACCCAGAGCATGGGTAGCACAACTCAGGCAAGGGTCATAGGCTCTGATAGCAACCTCAACAGCATTCATCATCGGTTCGGTAATTTCAGGCTTGCCATTCATCCATGTTTTTGCTACTATGTTCACGGATTGATTCATTGGTTCATTGTTATTGGTAGTAGAAACGATCAGGTTTGCCAAGGTAATCTGATCATCGTCATTGATCTCATATTGATGAAACAACGTACCTCTTGGAGCTTCTAATACACCAACACCTTTTTTCACTTTGGTACCTTTAACTGTAAGGTCACCTTTCATAAGGTCGGGATCATTCAGTAATTCTTTCATCATTTCACCTGTATGCAATATTTCGATCAAGCGGGCATAATGATAATGTAAACAACAGTTGTCAGGTTTACCTTTGTTGATAGCCTTGTATTCTTCAAACTCCTTCTGTGCCAGTGGTGTTGGAATGAAATCGCATGTGTTCAACCTGGCCAGCGGACCTACTCTGTACCATCCTTTTTCCTTTCCTAATTTTTTAATGTAAGGAAATTTCATGTAACTCCATGATCTTACTTCTTCTTCAATATATTTGTTATATTCCTGACAATCCACATCATCAAGTATTTTATTACCTTCAGCATCTACCGCGCGCAACACACCATTATACAGGTCAAGTGCACCGTCTTTTCTGACAATACTCAAGTGGTTGGATGGGAAAAAGGCAAAATTGTCAATCATGTCCTTATTCTTCTTGTAATAATCCTTAAAGAAATCCACCGCGCCCTGTGCCCATTCAACCATCTTATCAGCATTTACAGGATCAGGCCCATTAAGAAGTAACTCTTTATCCTCAAGTTCCAGATGTTTGTTGATACCGCCTGGAATTGCACCTGTACCGTGAATCTTCTTACCTGCAGTTGCACGGATAACTTCTTGTCCGAATTTTCGCATCATTACACCCTGAACGGCAAGGTCCTTATGTTTCAAGGCTACACCGATTATATTCCGTATAGCCGGATCAGCATCTATTCCAAACAATAGATCAGGTGAAACAAGGTGGAAGAAATGCAGCGAATGGGATTGGAATATTTGCCCGTAATGCATCAAACGGCGCATCTTTTCGCCTACTGGTGTAAGGCTATCTCCTACACCTGCACCAACAATAACATCTAACGCTTTGGCAGCAGCTAGATGGTGACTAACGGGGCAAATACCGCACAGGCGCTGTACCAGAACAGGAGCTTCCCAGTAAGGACGGCCCAGAATAAAACGTTCAAAACCCCTGAATTCTACAATATGTAATCTGGTATTCGTAACATTGTTCTGATCATCAAGATGAATTGTGACCTTTCCGTGCCCTTCAACACGTGTTACCGGTTCTATTGTTATTTTTTTTGCCATTTTTTGATCTCTTTTTTAATCAAATTTTACTACTTCATAAGGTAATTTCAATTCATCACCCGTTACCAGTGCAAGAAGAGCATTCCATATCAAGTCTGCCGTTGGGGGACAACCAGGAAGAAAATAATCAATCTTGACGATCTCATGACATGGATACACCTTATCCAGCATCATAGGCAGTTCATCATCATTGGGTAAAATCTTTTTAGTATTCATTCTCACGGTTGGGCCAGTAATGTATGCCTCTTCCAGGCATTCTCTGATCGGGATACCGTTCCTCATTGCCGGAAGTCCTCCCATAATTGCACATTCACCCAGTGATACAAGGATCTTGCAATTTTTCCGGAAATCCTTCAGTACTTCAATATTTTCACTGTTAGAACATCCTCCTTCAATCAGCCCAATATCGCATTGTTTTGTGAAGGTTTTTATGTCATTTATAGGAGATTTATTGAATTCCACTAATTCGATCAATTCCAGAATTCGTTCGTCTATGTCAAGTAATGACATATGACATCCGAAGCATCCTGCAAGAGTTGCTGTTGCTATAACCGGTTTGCTCATTTTAATTTCTCTTTTTATATTCGTTATTTTACTTTTTTTCTATATCACTTCCAATGGATTCTTTATCATATTTCCTGTGACCTATCGGACTATAGTAACCTCTCTCCTTTTTCAGTATTGCACCGACAGGGCAAATATCCATAGCTTCTGTGGCTTCCTCTTCAGTCAACTGAGAAGCCAGTTCTTCATCCATTACAACATGAAGGTGCTCCCCTCCCCTGCTATTATATGCAAATACATGTTTCTCATCTTTCATAACTTTACCTATGCACCGTTTACACATGATACATCTGTTCCGGTCATGGAAGATATATTTACTGGTGGCATTAACACCTTTCTCAGGAAATTCATATGGAAATCTTGGAACCATCATTTGGAAACGGTATGCTAAAGCCTGTAATTCACAATTACCACTTTTTTCACACCCAGGGCAAAAATGATTTCCTGAAACAAACAGCATTTCAACGATTGCCTTACGCAATTCATTCAACTCCGGTATATCATTATCAATGATCATTCCTTCTGCAACAGGTGTTGTACAAGCTATCAGGTTCCGGTTGTTCACCCTGACATTACAAATGCGGCAGGAACCTGGTGGTTTTACACCCTCTATGTAACAAAGAGAAGGAATGTATACACCGTTGCTTTTTGCTGCTTCCAAAATTGTCTGACCCGGTTCAGCATAGCATACCTTATCGTCTATTACAAATTTTATTTTTTCAGTATTATCCATATTGATATATATTTTTTCAAATTCTTATTTTTTTATTCCATATTTGATTAAAGTTTTGGAACCCGACCGACATATTTACATGAATCGGCAACTGCTTTTTCCATATTAAATGTTGACACAAAATCATCATCTGTCTTAATGAGGCTATCGTATAAAGGTCTGAAATTTTCAATGGTTGTCAGTATCGGATTGGCTGCAGTTTGTCCAAGGCCACATCTGTTAACCTGCTTCATATAATTACCCCATTCATACAATTCATCAATGTCTGCCTTCACACCTTTACCATCCATTATTTTTTGCAGTTTATTCCTGAGTATCACTGTTAATGAACGGCATGGCCCGCATGAACCACACGATTCTTCGATAAAGAAATCAGTATAATTCATCACGAATTCTTTTAACAGATCCCTGTTTTCCCCAATGACTATCATAGCACCTCCTGTTGGAAGGTCTTCGAAAGAAATGCTTCTTGCAAATTGGGATGGATCAATGCACACACCTGAAGGGCCTCCAACCTGCACGGCCTGTACTGAACTGGCACCAACCATTTCAAGCATTTCATTAATTGTCATTCCCCATTCAATCTCGTAAATACCCGGATGTTTACAATCACCGGAAATACTTAAAAGTTTTGTGCCTGCAGATTCCTTGGTCCCCATCGCCTTAAACCATTCAGGTGAATTAAGTATGATCTTGACCACAGAGCTAAGTGTTTCAACATTGTTGATAACAGTTGGCATATTTTTATAACCTTTCTGGACAGGAAACGGAGGACGGTTTCTTGGTTCACCTCGTTTACCCTCCATTGACTCGATCAAACCGGATTCCTCGCCACATACGTAAGCGCCGGCACCCAGCTGAATACGGATATCAAAGTTAAATCCTCCTTTTCCGGCAATGTTATTTCCAAGAAGGTTGAGATTACGTAGTTGTTGTAATACATCTTCAAGGTAATCTTTAATATACTTATATTCATATCTGAGGTACAGTATACCTTCCTTTGCATTAAGGGCATATCCGGCAATGATCATTCCTTCGAATAACAACATTGGTAATTCTGTCAGGATCACTCTTTCCTTAAAGGTACCTGGTTCACCCTCATCGGCATTACACACCAGGTATATTTCTTCTCCGCCAGATTTACAGCAGAATTCCCATTTCAGACCGGCAGGAAATCCTGCACCTCCCCTTCCTCTGATATTTGAATTCTTAATTATTTCAATAGTTTGTTCCGGAGAATAATTAGCCACATTTCTAATAGCCATTCCAACCTCATATTCCGAAAAGAGCACAGGTCCCTTCTTGCGAATATTATTATTCACCATTGACCTTATCAATTCATTACTATTCTGTCCATCACCATATTTATCAACCATTTCACTTATATCCTTTCCTTCCCGGAATCCTATAACAATCTCCTTTACTCTGGTTGGGGTTAGATTAGTAAACACGATACCATTGATGATCGCTGCGGGTTCCTGATCATTCATCCCAATATCAGAAGTATCCCACAGGCCTATCAAACCATCTTCAGTAACTGAGTTGAAGCTGGTCCCTACTTCTTCTTCAAAGGCTCTTGCAACCTCTTCACGTCCCATCATACATGCAACAGCACTATTGTTAAGATAAACAGCATAGGTACCTACCGGTTCTTTTGAGAAAAAATGATAAAAAGAAATGGTTTGGTTAACATCCACTTTTGACATATTGAGCAGGGTAGCAACAATACTTGCCGCTTCATCAGGTATGCAATTAAAATCTTTCTGAATATCCAACAAAATATCCATTAACCTTGAACGGTCATTATGAAATTTTTTTACAATATTTTGCACTTTTTCTTTCATATGATACAAGTCTTTTCTAATAAAGAAGTGAAGTTATATTTAATTGTTAATTAGTTAACAACCGCAAATTTAGTTTGTTTTTTTTAAAATGATCAAATAATTGGAAAATTTTTGAATATTTTATAATTGAATTTATTTATATATTTACATATATGTAACTTGGCAATTAACATATTAAAGATTCTGTAAGTCAAGGGTATGAACCCTAGGGTACCGAGTTCTTGGGATTCGTCTATAATTTAAAAAATATTACAAAAAAGCTTGACAAAATAAATAAAAGTTTATATATTTGTAACGATTACATTATTGTTATCTTTATAATATAGTAATAATACTAATTATTAAAATGGGAATTGAAAACGTTGCGCAATATTTAAAAAGTCATGGAATAAAGCCATCTTATCAAAGAGTCAGGGTGTTTGAGTATTTGATTACAAACAGAAATCACCCGACTGTTGATACGGTTTATAAAGCACTAGCTGACGAAATCCCTACCCTATCAAAAACAACAGTTTATAATACACTGAAATTGTTTGCGGAAAAAAATATTGTGCTTGTTATAAATATTGAAGACAATGAAATAAGATACGATGCTGACACATCTGTTCACGGACATTTTAAATGTTTAAAATGCAACAAAGTATATGATTTTCAATTTGATGAAGAAAATCTAAATATTAAGTCGATTGAAGGTTTTGATTTTCACCAAACACATGTATATATAAAAGGTATTTGTAAAAATTGCAAAATGAATTATTAAAAAGAATTATTAACTTTTAAATCTAAAAAAAATGGAAGAAAAAAAAGGAATGCCATTATTGGGTGATGATTTTCCCAAGATGAAAGTTCAAACAACTCATGGAATTAAAAATTTGCCGGAAGATTACAAAAGTAAGTGGTTTGTATTATTCAGCCACCCTGCTGATTTTACACCGGTTTGTACAACAGAATTTGTTGCTTTTCAAAAAAGGTATGATAAATTTAAAGCATTTAATTGCGAATTAATAGGAATGAGTGTAGATCAGGTTTTTTCACACATTAAATGGGAAGAATGGATAAAAGACAATTTAAATACTCAAATTGAATTCCCAATTATTGCAGATACAGGAAAAGTAGCAGAAACCCTTGGTTTAATACATCCGGGAAAAGGAACAAATACAGTAAGAGCGGTATTTATAGTTGATGCAAATGCAAAAATCAGGATTATTTTTTACTATCCGCAAGAATTGGGTCGCAACATGGATGAAATATTACGATCTGTTGAAGCAATGCAAATTTCCGATAAGAACAAAGTAGCAATTCCGGCTAACTGGCCAAATAATGAATTAATTAACGATCATGTAATTATTCCACCGGCTACAGATACAAAAACAGCACAGGAAAGACTTAAAAAAGCAAAAGAAGGAGAATTTGAATGTTATGACTGGTGGCTATGTCATAAAAAATTATGAAAAATAAGTTATAAAAATGTTAAGTATTATGTATTATTAAAATTGAAAAAAGGAGGAATTTATCATGACAAAAAGAACAGAATTATATAAATGTGAAATATGCGGGAATATTATAGAAATCAAGCATACAGGTGCTCCGGCATTAGTTTGCTGCGGTGAAAAAATGAAGTTGCTTAAGGAAAATACAACTGATGCAGCGATTGAAAAACATGTACCTGTTATTGAAAAAACAGAAAACGGTTATAAAATTGTTGTAGGTGAAGTTGAGCATCCTATGGTTGATAAACACTATATTGAATGGATTGAACTGATTACTGAAAATGAAGTTTATACAAAATTTTTGAAACCGGGTAAAAAACCGGAAGCTATTTTCAGTACTGACTCAGAAAAAGTAATAGCAAGGGCCTATTGTAATCTGCATGGTAACTGGAAAATAGAACTGTAATTGTTTATAATAAATTAACTAAAAAAGTAAGAAAATGTTAAATCAACGGTTGGAAAATGAATTAAATAAGCAGATCAATGCAGAAATCTGGTCAGCTTATTTGTACTTGTCAATGTCTGCTTTTTTTGAAAGTAAAAATTTAACAGGCTTTGCAAATTGGATGAAAGTGCAATACCATGAAGAAGTTTCACATGCACTAAAACTATTTGATTATATTAATGAACGCGATGGAAGAGTTGTTCTTCAACCTATTGCTGCTGTCGATTCGGAATGGAAAGATGTGATTGATGTTTTTAAAACCACACTTAAACATGAACAACACGTAACTTCTCTTATCAACAACCTGGTTAATATTGCCATTGAAGAAAAAGATCATGCTACCACAAATATTTTGCAATGGTTCGTTTCAGAACAGGTAGAAGAAGAAGCAAGCGCTTCGGATATTTTGGACCAATTGAAACTTATTGAAGGCACAGGTGCAGGTTTGTTTATGTTAGACAGAGAATTGAAACAAAGGTTATTTGTGCCGATACAGGATGTGGAGAAATAAATGGTTGAAACAAACTCCGTGAAAATCCGTGTAATCCGTGTTATCTGTGTTCTATGTAATGCCATCAAAACAATAATAAAGTGTAAATTATATATAGGATTTTCATTCAAACAATAATTTAAATAATCAAAAAATGAACTCTTTAAAAGGAACAAAAACAGAACAAAACCTGCTGAAATCGTTTGCAGGCGAATCTCAGGCAAGAATGAGATATGATTATTTTTCTAAACAGGCAAAGAAAGAAGGTTTGGAACAAATCTCGTTAATATTTGCTGAGACTGCTCTAAACGAAAAAGAACACGCAAAAAGGTTTTTTAAATTTCTCGAAGGCGGGGATGTTGAGATAACAGCAACATATCCTGCAGGTAAAATCGGTACAACAGCCGAAAATTTAAAATCTGCTGCAATGGGAGAAAATGAAGAATGGACAAAACTATATCCTGAATTCGCAGAAGTTGCCAAAAACGAAGGATTCAATGAAATTGCGACAGCTTTTAAAATGATTGCTAAAGTTGAGGAAGCACATGAAAAAAGATATCTGAAACTATTACGAAATCTTGAGCAAGGTATAGTTTTTGAAAAAGATGAAATAGTAATCTGGAAATGCA
>JAUWGC010000152.1 GCA_030606625.1 Bacteroidales bacterium
GAATGTATTTACGTGGGTATCATGACCGATACAGGATCTTTTAGTTATGCATGCAATGATGAGCATACTTACCTTGTGGTTGCAGAACTGTTCAGGCTGGGTATCGATGGTGAACATATCCACAAGCTTGTTTATGATACGTTTTCTGAAAGCAGGTTAAGACTACTTGGTTATTGCCTTAGCGAAAAACTGGTTGTGTTGATGGAATTTGCCACGGCTTATATATATTTATCCAGGAAAGACCTGGAACGTTTTAATTTCAAAATCGGTGATACTGAAGGTGTTGTTAATTATGCACTCTCAATAAAAGGCATACGATTTGCAGCATTGTTTACGGAAAGGGAAGAAAAAATAAGGATATCCTTCAGATCAAAAGGTGATTTTTCCGTGAATGAATTTGCAAGAAAACATTATGCGGGAGGCGGTCATAAAAACGCTGCAGGAGGAGATTCCTTTCTGTCATTTGATAAGACCATTCAGCATTTCCGGGAATTATTGACTGAATATAAAGATCAATTATTATCCCAGAATTAAACCCAAAAGAGATTAAACAGCATGATTACTGAAAAAATAATGAAAAAATTTGATCACATAATCCTGGTCCTTTTTATTATTATGCTCTTGTTATTTGCCCAGGGATGTATTAATGACAATGAAGGAAGGAAGAATAAACCATCATCACGCCAGTCAAAAGAACAACTTATCGAAGCAAACAAACATGCGATTGAAACGGAAGAACAGCATATTGATGATTTTCTTGCCAGGTATAAATGGGATGTGAAAGAGACAGGAACCGGGTTAAGGTATATGATTTATGAAAGGGGTGATGGCAGGGCTGCTAATGAAGGAAATGTTGTTATTCTGGAATATACGGTAAAGCTGATCACAGGAGATGTTGTATATTCTTCCCGTGATAAAGGCCCATTGCTTTTTACGGTTGGGAAAGGGGAGGTGATCAGCGGACTGGAAGAAGGAATATTATTTCTTCATGTTGGTGATAAAGCAAAATTTATTATACCTTCGCACCTGGCTTATGGCCTCATAGGTGACCAGGAGGAAATTCATGGTAAAGCTACTCTCATCTATGATGTGGAATTCGTTGGGATTAAATGATCTCAAAATAAATATAGATTAATAATAAACAATTTTTTAATTATGAAAAAGAATCTTATTCAATTGTCTTTGTTATTCTTCTTTATAACATTGATTTGTTTTGCATGCGGTGATTCTCAATTCCGGGGTTACAAACAAACGGATACCGGGTTGTATTATAAATTTCTTGAAGAGAATGATGATACACTCAAAGCTGGTATCGGAGATATGGTAACCGTAAATATGAAATACGGAATAGGTGATACTGTTCTTTTTAACAGTAAGAATATTCCAAGGGATCTGGAAATCGCTATTGATAAGTCACATTTTAAAGGAGATATCTTTGAAGGCCTTGCAATGATGAGTGAAGGTGACAGTGCTACCTTTCTGATCAGTGCTGATTCTTTCTTCCTGATAACTGCCAAGTCTCCCCAATTACCTGCTTTTGTCGATAGCGGAAGTTATATGTATTTTAACATTAAAATGCTTGATGTTGAAACATTGGAAGAAAAGAACATTAAAGAAGTTGAAAGATTACTAAATCGCAAAGAGAAGGAACAGGTTGATTTACAGAAATACCTGGAAATGAGCAAAATTACTGTTAAACCTACTGAGTCAGGACTTTACTTTATTGTGGAAAAGAAAGGATATGGACCAAATCCCAAAAATGGTGAAATGGTGACAGTTCATCTTACAGTATCCTTACTCGATGGTCAGAAAATATTCTCAACCCACGACAGAGGGGAACCTGTTGAATATGAATTCGGTAGAAAATTTGATACCGAAGGATTGGAAGAAGGTATATCAATGATGAGGAAAGGGGAAAATGCAAAATTGATCGTTCCTTCCAAACTGGCCTATGGTGCTGAGCAAAGAGGTAGACAGGTAGACTCCTATTCAGCTTTATTATATGACATCGAACTGGTAAGTATCCGGTCTAAAGAATCCTATAATAAAGAATTAGAAGTGAAAAAACAAAAACAAAAAGCTGAAGAACAAAAAACAAAAAGTAAAGAAATGTCAACACTTCAAGCATACTTAAAAGATAATAACATTACAAGCAAACCTACAAAAAACGGTTTATACTATATTGAAACAGAGGAAGGAAAAGGGGTACAACCTGTTGCGGGTAATACCGTACAAGTTCATTATACAGGTAAATTACTGGATGGAACAAAATTCGATTCGTCACATGATCGCGGAGAGCCATTTTCATTTGTTCTCGGGCAAGGCCAGGTCATAAAAGGCTGGGATGAAGGTATCATTTTGATGAAAGAAGGTGGCAAGGCCACACTGATCATTCCCTCTGCTCTTGGTTATGGTGACAGAGGAGCAGGTAATAGTATACCTCCATATTCTACTCTTGTCTTTGATGTTGAACTGGTGAAAGTTGAGTAGCTATAAACCAAGGATTTAGAAGGCTTTCCTTATTATAAAGAAGTTTATTTCCAGAGTTGCTCTCAAAAACAACTCCGCCTGCTTGTTCTATTAGAGCTTGCCCTGCAGCTATATCCCACTCCATTGTTGGTGCAAATCTGGGGTATATATCTGCCTTTCCCTCGGCAATGAGACATAACTTAAGTGAACTGCCTTTCGATGCGTAGTTTATTTTCTTGTGTTCCCGTTTAAGGTCTTCAATAAAGGATTCTGTTTCGGGTGTTAGATGTGAACGGCTGCAAACTACTGTGAACTTGTCTGTTTTTTCTTGTACAGGAAGCTTTAAGGATGATTTGATCAGATCATTGGAAGAGATATTTCTCTGAAACCCCGGATCAATATTTGTTTTAAAGGCACCATATCCTTTAACGGCAAAATATAATTCATTTGTAACGGGAATAAAGATCACACCCAAGACCGGCTGCTGATTTGAGATAATAGCGATATTTACTGTAAATTCTCCATTTCTTTTTATGAATTCCTTTGTTCCATCCAGGGGATCAACCATCCAGAAATGCTTCCATTTTTTTCTTGTTCCATAACCGATATCTTTTCCTTCTTCCGATAATACCGGCAACCCGGTTTTTTTTAAATACTCTGAGATAATCGCGTGTGATTTTTTATCAGCAAGCGTCAGGGGGCTGTTATCCTTTTTATTTTCAACAGCAAAATCCGAATCATACACATTCAGAATTTCCCTGCCGGCATCCAGGGAAGCTGTTATTGCGACCTTCAGATAATTATGGAAATTGATATTCATGTTGTCTTAATAAATATTTTCAAATAAGGTAAACTGTCTTATAAACAGTGTTAATGAGCAGCCTGTGAAGTCCTTATTAAACCGATTGCTCCTCTGGCATAAGCTATGTGTGCGGCAGGCTGCGGATGTTTTCCCTGATAATCCCGGGCTGGCACACCGTACTTTTTGAGTGCTCGTTGCCCATCTACAAAAATGATGTCGGGATGTTTGGCGATGGCTTTTTTCAAAGCCTCATGGGGGTGTTCATTAGCCGAAGATGGCATGAACAGAACGATGATCCGGGTTTGATAAGGTGAAAACAGGCTTTCGATACCGGTAAAATAAAAATCATAGATATCGTAATCGGTAACTTCAGATTGGCGTGCTTTATGTTTTTGAAACAAACGGTTATTAATTAAACGAAGGTACAGGTATCGAGGGGCAAGTATAAATAGTTTTATAAATTTTTTAAAACTTAGTTCGACTCCTTCACTGCGGTACATTTCCATCATATCAAAAATGTATTGGATTTTAAGCGGAGGGTGAATATAAAGGTCTTTCCCATCCTTGTCGATATAGGCAACCGCCAATGGCAGTTTTTTGGATGCGGTAGGGGGAAAGGGAGACCTGGATCGTTTGAGTAAACCATTCCAGCACCCAAGAATTACGTATTTTGGCTGCAGTTTATCGAGTACTCCCTGATCTTTCAGCTTTTGTGCTTTTAGCAATGCGTGTGCATAGGAAAATGAACAGATTCCATAATTGTAAGCAGGTAATTCTAAACCTTTTGCAATCAGTTGAGTGAAGGTCTGACCGGCATCTACCTCATCACCGTATGTGAACGAACAGCCCAAAGACAAAATGCCGCCGGACTGATAGGAAACAGCATTCTCCTGTTCACCTATCCTGTATCCTAACTGGTGGCTTTTTACATAAAAACTACCGTTTTTTATGAGTCCTGAAACATTAGGGGCAAAATCAAAGCCGATTTCCGGATCGTAAATATAGGACCCGGCAGGCCAGGGTCCGGGGTTGGTTACCTTGTTTACTAATTCTTTATGAATCTGAATGGAGATATAAATATTAAAAATCACGAATATCAATACAATGACACTAAGAATGTAAATCAGGTATTTATATTTTTTGGAATTCAGATATTTCATAATACTTCTAATATTATTAATTACTGTTTCGCACTACTGTATGACACAGAGTATCAATAAAAAGCCCATGCTGCAAAACAAAGATATAAAAAAGATTTCAGAATT
>JAUWGC010000093.1 GCA_030606625.1 Bacteroidales bacterium
GCATAACTGATAATGGTCGTAGTATCTACATCTATTCCATAAATTATATTTAGGTTGAATTCTTTCTCTGAATCACTTAAAACATGTTTTTCGATATAACCGGATATCGCATCTATATAAAAAGGTTCATTTCCACATAAAAAATAAACAGGAAAATAATTCTTTTTTTTCAAGTCCCCGATGATTCGTTCATAAGTCATATATGTACATTTTAAATCTATGTCATCTTAATATTCTGCAAATTTAAATGATTCATGCCGCTTACGGAGCTTATTTTTTTATTTTTATTTTTCCTATAAAAAGTCGCCCCTATGTTGCAGGTTTATATTTAATTTATTTTTTTATAATCAACCCAGTCTAAATCAGCTATTCTGTATGTATTTTAAATAACTTTAGGCACTTTTTACTTTAGGCACTCTAAGTACTGATTAGATACAAATAATTTACTATCTTCAAAAATAATTATGGAACAAAAGAATAATTGATGTATTAACAGATAGGAGTAATCTTATCGTTTTGAATCCACCGGGAAGCATTTTTAAATCAGCGTTTCTTTGTTCATTGGCTAATATTCAAACCCAGGTCATCTCCGATGTTCAAGCAATTAATAACAAAACCGGAAGAAATCGAACAGATCAAATCGAAGGTTGATGAAATTGCCGGTGTATTAAAACAAGATCAGTATATTTCTTCTGAAGATAACAGCCTTATGATCGGCAGATCAGGTATTGCTTTATTCTTCTTTTATTATAGTAAGTTAGCTGATGATCAGTCTTCTTCTGACCTTGGATTTGATATCATCAGCAAAATATTTGACCAGCTCTCCTTAAGGAATATACATCATTCCTTTTCCGAAGGCCTTGCAGGCATTGGATGGACACTTGAACATCTGATCCGGAATGATTTCATCGAATTTGAGGATGAACAAGGATTAGCCGATCTTGATGCCTGCCTTTTTAAAGTCATGAAAGAAACCATGAGGCAAGGCAACTATGACCTGTTGCATGGTGCAATAGGTCATGGGGTATTCTTATTGTCCGGATTCAAAAGGACGGGAAACACGCATTATCTGACCAGTCTTATCGATGAATTAGAAAATATTTCCGTGACTGATGAAAACGAGGGAGCAAAATGGTTATCCCATATATCTTCTGAAGGCAAGATCTATGAAGTTAACCTTGGCATGGCACATGGTATGGCAAGTATCATTGCTTTCCTGGCTGAACTTCACCTTAACCATATCAATCAAGAACATCTTTTACACTTACTAAAGAGTGCTGTCCGGTATGTATTGAAATACAGGCAGGACCCTGATAAATATCTTTCTTTCTTCCCAAACTCGATTCACAATGGGACTCCTGCCAAAAGCAGACTGGCCTGGTGTTATGGTGATCTTGGAATTGCCATTGCATTATTGAAAGCGGGGAAAACATTAAACGATCAAAACATCAGTGATTTAGCACTCGATATTTTAATTCATGCCTCCCATAGAAGAGATCCGGAAAATAATTTCGTATGGGATGCCGGGCTTTGTCACGGGACTGCCGGCATTGCCCATATTTTTAACCGGATATATCAACAAACCAAAATTGAAGAATTAAAAGATGCTGCTGTTTACTGGACTGGCCAGACTTTAGAAATGTCCAAATTTAAAGATGGCCTGGCTGGTTACAAAAGTTACCGGCTACCCAAAAATGGAAGTTGGGAAAACGAAGCCGGTTTATTGGAAGGAATAGCAGGTATCGGATTATCACTGTTATCAATGATCAGTGATATTAAACCAAAATGGGATCAATGTATGCTGATTGGCTGATTCTATTATAAATAATAAGAATTAACATGGGTATGATTAGAATTAAAAATTCCTCCAAAAACCAAGATTTTAACATACCATATAATTGCTTTCCGGATTTTATATTAAGAAGTCCTTCTTTACCGTATAACTTTATCCAATCCTTCATTGATCAGGAAGATGTTAGTGAAAATCAGATGATAGCTTGTTTGAACATCCCGGTCATTCAGGAAGCTATCTTTCTTGCTTCACCTGAATTTTACAGCGAACTTGAGAAGTGGGCTGCGGGTAATATAAACCGGCAGGACGAACGGGACAGGATCAGGTTTGTTTTATTCAGGTACCTGATCAGGATGTCTACACGGTCAACTCCTTTTGGACTATTCGCCGGGATTAATACAGGTGAATGGAAAGATAAAAATCAAATACAATTAGAACCTTTAACAAAGGGCAAAAGGTCCGCACAATTGGATATGCACTATTTGTGTGCACTGGCACCAGACCTTTCCAGGCTTCCCGGGATAAGAAATCAAATCAGGTTTTATCCGAACTCCAGTATTTACACTGTGGGTAATAAATACAGATACGTTGAATACAGATATGATAATAACAAAAAAAACCACCATTTAGTTACCATTGATAAAACAAAATATCTTGAAAAGATCCTGTCCACAGCAAATCAGGGGGCATTTCATAGTGATCTTAAAAACATCCTTATCAAAGAAGGGTTCTCAAAGCAAGATTCTGAAGCATTCATTGATGAATTGATTAATGAGCAGGTTCTTTTTTCCGAACTTGAACCTTCTATCACCGGAGCTAATTTTTTTGATCAGATATTAAAAATCATCAGCAATATTAAAGGAATTAATAAACAGGTTTTTTTATCCGGATCAGCGAGGGAAAAGCTGAATCAGTTAAGAAATATTACAAATGAACCTGTAATATCCAAATATCAGCATATCAAAGATGAACTTAGTGAGCTCGGCACCAAATTTATTCCCAAGTTTCTTTTCCATGTTGATCTTAAAAAAAATATCAAATCATGCTCATTAAATAAAAATATTACTAAAGATCTCCTGCAGGGAATAGCAGCCCTGTTACGGTTGTCACCAGAACCGGTTCAGACTGAACTCACCAGGTTCCGCGACGCCTTTTACAAAAGGTATGAAGAAAGGGAGATCCCACTTTCGGAAGCACTGGATCCTGAAACCGGTATCCCCTATAACAAAAACAGCCTTACATCAGACTATTCTCCATTAATTGATGATTTATTCATCCCTTCCCGGCAAACCAGGCAAAGGGACACCAGGTGGAATCCAGTATACGACTTTTTAATATCAAGATATCACGAAGTTCTGTATGCCGGAAGCACCGAATTACACCTTAACGACCGTGACCTTGAACCATATAAAGTGAACTGGAACAATATGCCTGACACATTTAATGTGATGTTCCGTATCATTCATGACAAGAAAGACACAGATGATCCTTATGTGCATCTTATCAATGCAGCCGGCCCAAGCGCTGCCTGCTTATTAGGAAGGTTCTGCCATCTTGATAAAAAGATACTTGATCACACTTTAAACATCATCCGTTTTGAACAAGAATACAGGAAGGATGTGGTCCTGGCCGAAATAATCCATCTTCCGCAGGACAGAATAGGTAATATTCTTCTGAGGCCAATACTCAGAGAATATGAAATACCTTACCTTGCAAAACCAGGCGTAAGTCCTGATAAACAAATCAAGCTGGATGATCTTATGATTTCTGTCATCAACGGCCGGTTAATCCTCAGGTCAAATAAACTCAATAAAAGGATCCTTCCAAGATTATGTTCAGCCCATAACTTTTCCTTCAATGCCCTTCCGGTATATCAGTTCCTTTGTGACCTCCAGTCACAGAACATCCATAAAGGATTAGAATTCTCATGGGGGCCTCTTGAAGAAAGGTGTCTCTTCTACCCACGTGTAACATATAAAAACATTATATTATCACCGGCACGATGGAACTTTCGAAAAGAGCATTTTCAAGACCTGCTTCAAATAAAAGACAAAAATCTGTTATTCAATAAAATTCAAAACTGGTGCGCTCAATATAAACTACCTTCAAAAGTATTACTGGGAGATTATGATAACGAGTTGCTGATCCATTTCAAAAATAAGCTGAGTGTTCAGATTCTTATTTCGCTGATTAAAAACAGAGCATCCTTTCAACTTTCCGAGTTCCTGTTCAACCCTGAAAAAGCGGTTGTAACAGGAGAAAATGGTATTTACAACCATGAATGTTTAGCCTCATTTTTTAAACAAAACATTAATGAATCATGACAGAAGATTATCAGGGATCATTGATCAAAAGAACTTTTATTCCGGGCAGTAAATGGTTATTTTATAAATTCTATTCAGGACACATAACAGGCGAGTTGATTCTCAGGAGGTTGATAAAACCATTAACTAATAAATTATTAAAAGATCAGCTTATAGATCAATGGTTCTTTGTCAGGTATGCAGACCCGGAACCACATTTGAGAGTCAGGCTTCATTTGACAGCCTCAGAATATCTTCAAGGTGTCCTCAGCTATTTTAAAGACAGTATCCAAAAATATTTTTACCCTGGCCGGATATATAAAATTCAAATTGATACTTATCAGCGGGAGATTGAAAGATATGGTATTTTCACAATAGAACAATCAGAAATGTTATTTTTCTATGATAGTCAAATGGTTATTAAATTGCTTGATATCATCAATGGTGATGAAGGAGAATCCATTCGGTGGCTGTTTAGTATGAGGTCTATTGATTCATTGCTCAATGATTTTAAATACAATATGAACCAAAAGCTGGAATTGCTGCGGCGGTTGAATCAAAACTTCAGTAAGGAGTTTAACAAAGACACAATTCTGGCAAAGCAATTAAGTAAAAAATACAGGGATAACCTGAAGGAAATTCATGTTTTTCTGAATGCTGATAACAACACAAAGCATAACTTCCCTGACAAGATATTTCAAATCACAAGGGAAAGATCAAAATTAAATACAACTATTGTTGAAGAGATCCGTGCCCTTCAGGAAAAAGACAAACTCACTGTCCCGTTGGATATTTTACTGGAGAGCTATATCCATATGATAATGAACAGGATTTTCAGATCAAGGCAGCGCTTGCATGAGATGGTCATTTATGATTTTCTTTTCAGGTTTTATAAATCACAAGTGGCAAAACTTAAATATCAAAATCGAAGCTCTCCGCAGAAGTCTGGTATAGCCATCCCTTTTGGGCTCTGCGATGATCAGGCTCTTTTGATATATGATTGAAGAGTTTTTTATTTAATTAATTATTTACAATTTTATTATATTTGGCTCTTATATGAAAAGCATGTTCAGCTTCCCCTTTTATAAGCAATTAGATGCGATGGACTGCGGGCCTGCCTGCCTTCGCATGATTGCAAAGTATTACGGCCGTTCATATTCAATCCAGACTCTCAGAGACAGAAGCTATATAACAAGAGGAGGTGTTTCCCTTCTGGGCACCAGTGATGCTGCCGAATCCATCGGTTTTCGCACTATGGGTGTAAGGTTGAGCTTTGAAAAACTGTCAAAGGAAGCTCTGCTTCCCTGTATTGCACACTGGCGGCAGCGGCATTTTATCGTGGTCTACAAGATCAAAAAAGATACGGTCTATGTTGCTGACCCTGCTCATGGCCTTGTCAAATATACTAAGGAAGAATTCATTCAAGGATGGGCAAGCACTAAGGTCGACGACGAAAAACAAGGAATATGCTTACTACTTGAACCAAGCCCTGATTTTTACAAGCAGGAAGGTGAAGACCTGAATAAGAAAAGCTTCAAATTCCTGTTCTCCTACGTTAAACCTCATAAGAAATTTGTTACTCAGCTTATCCTTGGTATGCTGCTTGGCAGCTTGATCCAATTGATCTTCCCTTTCATGACCCAGGCTATCGTGGATATTGGTATCTCTAACCAGGACCTTTCTTTTATTACCCTTATCCTTATTGCCATGCTGGTACTGACAGTCAGCCAAACATCGATGGAGTTCATACGGGGCTGGATATTGTTGCACATCAGCACCAGAATTAATATTTCATTGATCTCCGATTTTCTCATAAAACTGATGCGGCTTCCTCTCAAATTCTTTGACACCAAACTCGTTGGCGATCTTCTGCAGAGGATTGGAGATCACACTAGAATTGAGAACTTTTTAGCGGTCTCCTCCCTCAATATCCTGTTTTCACTTTTCAACCTCGTGATCTTTGCCATCGTGCTTGGTATTTACAGCTTTGAAATACTGGTAATTTTCCTTGTCGGAAGTATACTTTATATAGCCTGGGTTTTATTATTCATGAGGAAGAGGAGAGAAGTTGATTACAAAAGATTTGCCCAGCAGGCTGATAATCAAAGCACTCTGATACAATTGATCACCGGGATGCAGGAGATCAAATTAAATAACTGCGAAAAACAAAAACGCTGGGAATGGGAAAAGATCCAATCCAAGCTTTTCCGCATCAACATCAAAGGATTATCCATTAACCAGTACCAGCAAGCAGGTGCCGTCTTTTTCAACCAGGTGAAAAATATCATTATCATATTTATTGCTGCTGAGTCAGTCGTTAAAGGAGAAATGACCCTGGGTATGATGATGGCTGTTCAATTCATCATAGGCCAGATGAACAGTCCTCTCGATCAAATGATCATGTTTTTCCGTTCCGCCCAGGATGCCAAGATCAGCATCGAGCGTCTGGGGGAAATTCACCAGCGCGACGATGAGGAAGACCCTGACCTGGCCAAAATCAGCATGATCCCCGAGAAAAAAAACATTTCCATCAACAACTTATCTTTCCAATACGAGGGACCGCATTCTGAAATGGTATTAAAAAATATCAATATCGATATACCTCAACAAAAAATTACTGCCATCGTGGGTCCCAGCGGAAGTGGTAAAACAACACTTGTCAAGCTCATGCTCGGGTTTTATCCTCCCGTAAAGGGAGAAATACGGATCGGGGATACCAATCTTATCAATATGAGCAATCGTACATGGCGCCAGCATTGCGGGGCAGTGATGCAGGACGGGTTCATCTTTTCCGATACAATTGCCAATAACATTGCAGTTAGTGATGAATTTGTTGACAAAGAAAAGCTATATCATGCAGTTAAGATCGCCAATATCCGGAAATACATCGAATCTCTGCCATTAAGCTATAACACCCATATCGGCCTTGAAGGTGTGGGGCTCAGTGAAGGCCAGAAGCAACGGATCCTTATTGCAAGAGCTGTTTACAAAAACCCTGAGTTCTTGTTCTTCGACGAAGCTACCAATGCACTTGATGCAAACAACGAACTGATGATCATGGAAAACCTGAAACAATTTTACGAAGGTAAAACCGTTGTCATTGTTGCACACCGCTTAAGCACAGTCAAGAACGCTAACCAGATCATCGTATTGGAAGAAGGGGAAATTATTGAAAAAGGAACCCATAAAGAACTGACCGCTTTGAAAGGAGCCTATTATAACCTTGTAAAAAATCAGCTTGAATTAGGTAACTAATTGGGCTTTCAGGATAAAAAAAAGATAATGGTACCTGTAAAAGAAAATAAGAAAAATTATAATGTTGAGATCCGCAGTGAGCCGGTCCAGGAGATACTGGGAACAATCCCGCACTGGATTATCAGATGGGGTATTACCTTATTCCTCATTATTATCCTTATCCTGCTGATCGGTAGCTGGTTCTTTAAATATCCGGATTTCATCCCTGCAGAAATCGAGGTCATCACACAAAACCCACCTGTCGATGTTATTGCTAAAGCTTCCGGAAAAATCGATGAGTTTTTTATCCATGACAAACAAAGGGTCGAAGAAGGACAAAGATTAGCCATTATAGAAAATCCTGCCAATTATGAAGAAGTCTTCCTGCTAAAAGAATATCTCGGAGAAATAAAATATTTTATTCAGAATGCCGACTCAAGCATACTGCCATCTTTTTCTTATGAGAAATATAACAATCTGGGAGAAATCCAGTCTTTTTATTCACTTTTCCTGAAAAGCTACCTGGATTATGAAAATTTCCTCAATGTAGATTATCATAACAAAAAAATTGAAGCTCTCGAAGTTCAGACCCATGATTACCGGATATATTACGAATATCTTTACAAGCAAAGAAATACCCTGGAAGAAGATTATAACTTGATGAACAAGGATTATAAAAGGCATAAGAAACTATTTGAAAATGGTGCCATTGCTGAAGTGGAACTGGAAAGATCCAAAAGTGAAGTTTTGAAGAAACAGCATGATTTCGAAGGTGCCAGAACCAACCTTGCCAACACTCAGATCCAAATCAACGAGCTGGAAGAAGATATCCTTGACCTGCAGCTCCAGTACCGCCAGGAGTATAGTAAGCTTAAGCTTGCACTAAGGGAATCTAATGATAACCTTATCAGCCAAATCAACATATGGGAACAAAATTACCTTATTAAAGCCCCAATCACCGGTAGCGCCTCCTTTAATAAATTCTGGGCGGAAAACCAGAATGTAGTCATCGGTGAAAAAGTAATATCCATAGTACCATATGATTCAACCAATATTATCGGAAAGATGCTTATGCCAATCCGGGGTTCCGGAAAAGTTAAGACAGGACAAAAAATAAACATCAAATTTTATAATTACCCCTACATGGAATTCGGCATGGTGACAGGTATTATCAAAAATATTTCACAAATACCTGCTAATAACACCTATGCTGTCGAGGTCACTTTCCCGGAAGGATTGACTACAAATTATGGTATTACTCTTAATTTCAATCAACAGATGAAGGGTTCCGCAGAAATCATTACGGATGATATCCGCTTTCTGGTAAGAATTATTCGCCCAATCCGGTCCCTTATTCAAAACCGTTCCTTTAAAAAGCTCAAACCGACGGATAACGGATCCGTCAACCGTTAAATTATATGATTCTGCTTAATTTACCTTCATACGATTTCAAAATAAGAAGATCAGGTGAAAAGACGATGATTTTTGATGTCATCCGTAAAAAATATGTTGTCCTCACCAAAGAAGAATGGGTCAGACAGAATTTTATTCAATTTCTGATACATGAGAAGCATTTCCCTCCCACCCTCATGGCCATTGAAATGGGATTTAAGTTACATCAATTACAAAAAAGGTCGGATATTGTCTTGTTTAACAAACAAGGAAATCCCAAACTTATCATTGAATGCAAAGCGCCGGAAGTAAAGATCACACAGGATGCGTTTGACCAGGCGGCAAGGTATAATATGGCGTTGAACGTTGATTACCTTGTAGTAACCAACGGGCTTGATCATTATTGTTGCAAAATGGATTATGTACAAAAGACGTATAAATTCCTTAAAAATATTCCTGACTATTCATCTGTTGCAGACCCGGAAAAATAAAAATTCCTTGAATTAAATCATATCTCTTCAACCAGTTCAAGAAACCTTTTGTATGGAATGGCAGCAAGGCTTTCTGCGTGCATTGCTCCGTTGGCCTGACTGATCATTGACACTTTTGCAGCCGTTTCCTCATCCGGGGCTTCATAAATATCCATAAAGTCATAC
>JAUWGC010000154.1 GCA_030606625.1 Bacteroidales bacterium
TGAACAAAATATTTACGACTTCTGGTTATAATTAACTTGATCATATAAACTGGCGTTAACCCTTGGGCAAGACCACAGGGTATAATAAATATAATGAAAGATACAATAATTAAGATCTTAGGTCAATTTCCACAAAATAACAGGGGAAGCCTCATCCCTTTACTGCAAAAGGTACAAAACCTTGAAGGATACATTTCTTCCGATGCAATACATGCTATATCAACACACCTTCGTGTTTCAAGAAGCACTATTTATGGTGTATCATCATTTTATTCCCAGTTCAGATTTAATCCGCCCGGCAGGAATTCTATCAAAATATGCCTAGGTACGGCATGTCATGTCCAGGGAGGGGATTTTTTACTTAATGCCTTGAGTCTCGAAATCGGCATAAAACCGGGTGAAACTACAGAAGACAAAAGATTTGACCTTGAAAGGGTTGCATGTCTTGGCTGTTGTGCACTGGCTCCCGTTATGATGATCAACAATAATATCCATAGCCGTATGTCTGTTATAAAACTAAGAGAGATTTTGAACCGGTATGCATAATTTTAAAACCATACATAAGCAATCAGTTAAAGAATGGCAGGCACTTCAACAAAGCCCTGACCCGGTCATTTACGTGGGAATGGGCAGTTGCGGACTGGCTTCAGGTGCAGGTGAAGTTTGGAATACCATTCAAAAAATAGTTTCAAAGTCGAAAAAAAATATCCGTTTAATCAAGGTAGGTTGTATCGGACCATGTTATCTTGAACCGTTCCTCGATATCCAAACACCTGGTAATCCCCGTTTAAGTTTTAACAATGTGGATCCACAAAGAGCAGAAGCTTTGGTTTTTGACTATGTATTCACAGGGGAAACAAAGTTCAAATCTTTGGGACATCTCGGCCCAAAGGATGAACAAATTAACGGGATCAAGTCATTCTGGTCACTTCCTATGTTTAAAAATCAGAAACGTATTGTTCTGCGAAACTGTGGCATTATCGACCCTGAGAATATCAAACATTATATTGCAAAAGATGGATTCCAGGGATTGATAAATGCTTTTAACAAAGGACAGGAAGGCGTTATTGAGGAAATTAAGATGTCCGGTTTAAGAGGCAGAGGGGGGGCAGGGTTCCCCACATACAGAAAATGGCAATTCTGCCGCAATGCCGAAGGGCATCCTAAATATTTAATCTGCAATGCCGATGAAGGAGATCCCGGAGCCTTCATGAACCGTTCCCTGATCGAGGGAGACCCCTTTGCTCTCCTTGAAGGAATGTTGATCGCAGCATATGCAATTGGTGCAAATCATGGATACATTTATATCCGGGCAGAGTATCCCCTTGCCATTCAACGGTTGAATATAGCCATTCATCAGATGCAGGAGACAGGCCTTCTCGGAAAAAACATACTTGGCAGTGGCTTTGATTTTGAAATTAAATTAAAAGAAGGTGCAGGCGCTTTCGTTTGTGGAGAAGAAACTGCTTTGATAGCCTCCATAGAAGGGCAGAGGGGAATGCCACGCAGCCGTCCTCCATTTCCGGCAGTATCAGGCCTCAATGGAAAACCTACCACCATCAACAATGTAGAAACACTTGCAACAGTCCCAACTATATTAAGAAAAGGCAGTGAATGGTTTTCCGGATTCGGGACCGAAAAAAGCAAAGGAACTAAAACCTTTGCCTTAGTTGGAAAAGTCAGAAGGACAGGATTAATCGAGGTACCCCTTGGAACAACGCTCAGGGAGATCATTTTTGATATCGGTGGCGGAACAATCAAACCCTTTAAGGCAGTGCAAACAGGAGGCCCTTCCGGAGGATGCTTGTCCAAAGATTACCTTGACCTTCCAATCGACTATGAATCACTGACAAGTGCAGGCTCGATCATGGGATCGGGAGGACTTATCGTCATGGATGAACATTCCTGCATGGTTGATATTGCAAAATATTTTCTAAGATTCACAAGTATGGAGAGCTGCGGAAAATGTACACCTTGTCGCGTTGGGACGCGAAAGATGTTTGAAATACTTGAGAGAATAACAGAGGGGAAAGGCAACATAGATGACATCGAAATCCTCGAAAGTCTTGCCAACACCATTAAAGATGGTTCATTATGCGGACTGGGGCAGACTGCACCTAACCCTGTTTTAACGACCCTGAAATATTTTAAGGATGAATATATTGCCCATATCGAAGATAAACGTTGTCCGGCTGCAGTTTGCCGTGACCTGGTGGTATACAGGGTTATCAAGGAAAAATGTACAGGCTGCCAGAGATGCGTTGATGTTTGTCCCGCTCACGCTATTTCAGGACCGCGAAGTGAACCTCATAACCTCGACCCGGAAAAGTGTATCAAATGTCGCGCTTGTTATGAAATTTGCCGTTTTGATGCAATTGCCGGTGATGCAATTATAATAGAATAATATTTGAAAAATATATTCATACGATATGGAGATTTTTACTGGAATAGTCAAGGCCAATAAAACCGCTGTAACCAGCAGATCCTTATGAAACAAACAAAAACAAATACTATTACAGTCAAAATAGATGGTAAAGATATACATGCACCCGAAGGTTCTACTGTTCTTCAGGCGGCTAAAAATGCGGGTATTTACATTCCCACCCTGTGTTACATAGACAAAATCAAAAATTACGGGGGATGTCGCTTATGTATTGTCCAAATCGAAAATATGCGCGGATTCCCAACAGCATGTACCACTCCGGTCACACCCAACATGAAAATTACCACCAAATCACCTGAGTTGCAAAAACTCAGAAGAGGAATTTTGGAACTTTTATTGTCGGAACATCCTTACACCTGCCTTGTGTGCAAGGATAAAGGTGAATGTCAGGATTTTATGCATTCTACACGGAAAGTTGGGGTGACTACCGGGTGTAACTTCTGCACGAACAACGGAATCTGTGAATTGCAGGAATTGGTCGATTTTCTTGAACTGGAGAAAGTCAGATTCCCTATTACATATAGAAATCTCCCACCGGTTAAGGACAACCCGTTTTATGAATTAGACTACAACCTTTGCATTCTTTGCGGCAGATGTGTCAGAATCTGTAATGAAGAACGCTACAGTGAAGTGCTTGCTTTTGTCAATCGTGGTAATTCCACTCTTGTTGGGACAATCTTCAACGAATCACAAAAAGATGCCGGTTGTGAATTTTGTGGTGCCTGTATTGATGTCTGCCCTACCGGATCAATTTCTGAGAAAATGGGCAGTTGGGTCGGCATTCCTGATAAATCAACAAAAACCACCTGCACTTTCTGCTCTATTGCATGCACAATGAATGTGAATACTAAAGTCAACAGAATTGTAAATGTCGGACCCATGCCTGGAAAAAGGACAGAGCCTATACAGTTATGTGTACGGGGTAAATTTGTTCCTGGCGATATAACACATAATCCTCTTCGAATCACAAAACCATTGATCAAAAAATCAGGTAAATGGATTGAAGCTGAATGGGATGAAACTATCAAATATATAGCTGATAATCTCGGGGAATTCAGTGGAAAACGGTTTGGATTGATCGGATCAGCCCAGGATACAATAGAAAACGGCTATGTTCTCCAGAAATTTTCCCGCAAGGTGATGCACTCCAATAATGTGGATACTTTTTCATCATATTCTAATAAACATTTAATAAAAAATATCCACGATAATTACATCTCGAACAAGGCTGTTTATATAGATGATATTACTAAAGCAGATACAGTCTTTGTTTTTGGTTCGCAAGCTTACCTGTCGCATCCCATTATTGAGAACAGGATCCGGAAAGCATATAAAAACGGCAAGCAGGTGATCACAGCAAATACATTTTTCAACAGGACTTCCCTATTTTCAAATCAAAGTATTATTTATAAACCAGGCGAAGAAAATAATTTCCTGTTGCTGATCCTGAACCATTTATTCAAGAAAAACAAAAGAAAAATCCCGGCGAAGATCTCGCAAACCATAAAGGATCTTGATGTTAAAGGCAGCCTGAAGCGTTGCGGGATCACACCAAATGAAATAAATCAGCTTGTAAATACTCTGATCCATTCCGAAGATCTGATTTTCATTGTGGGTGATGGCGCTTTAAAGACAAATAACGGAATTTTCAATTTCAACGCCCTGCATAATATTCAATCTTTATTGAAGCAATCCATAAATTGCCGGATCATGTTCCTGCTTGATGATGGTAACCGTTATGGAATTACTTTAGCTGGAATGCATCCTGATTATATAGGTGAATTTGAATCTGTTCTTGACAGTTCCTCTCGTAAAAAATGGTCAGAAAAATGGAAAACCAAGCTCAGTAATACCGAAGGAATCACCGGAGATGAAATGATCAGAAATATTACTAAAGACGGGATCACTGCTTTATATGTGGTTGGGGATATTCCAGCTCATAAAAATTTGTCCGGACTTAAATTCTTTATCCATCAAAACATGTTTCTCACCGAGACTTCCGAA
>JAUWGC010000089.1 GCA_030606625.1 Bacteroidales bacterium
GAATGGTCCTGTTTGCCGAACCATTAGTTGTTCCAAGGTACACACCCCATATCCCGGTATCCGAATAATGCTGGTAAGAAGATTCGATATGGTAAGTAAATCCATATTTTTCCCTGATCATGAGGTTCAGCCGTGAGTTCAGGCCGGGTCCGCCCAGGATGTTATTCAATAATACCAGTGTCATTCGCTTATCATGACTTCTTGCATAAGCTTCGTTCCCGATCAAACAATGTGTCTGGAATATCTTTTTCTCTTCTGTTTTTTTCGCAGGCTCATAACCTGAAAAAGGAACCCTGTCCCTGGTTCTGTACTTTGACCGGATGCAACCATAATACTTTTCCACCAGTGATCTTAATTTTTTCATTTCCATCTTTCCAACGGAACAGATCACTATCTGGTCGGTAAAATAATTTTTATCTATAAACCGCAGGACATCTTCCCTTCTGAATTTTTTTAAAACATCAGGCTTTCCTAATATATTTCTGCCAAGCGAATGTCCGTTGAAGATCAATTCCTCAAATTCATCAAAAATATATTCAGACGGAGTGTCTTTATATGAATTGATCTCATCAATGATCACATCTTTTTCCTTTTCCAGTTCCTTCACGGGAAAAACGGAGTGAAATATAATATCGGATATCAATTCCAGTGTCCGGTCATAGAATTCATTCAGGAAAGAAGCATAGACACAAGTGGTTTCCTTTGCAGTGAATGCATTCAGGTCTCCCCCAACACCTTCCAAGCGGTTTAATATATGATAGGCTTTGCGTTTTTCAGTGCCTTTGAAGATAACATGTTCAATAAAATGGGCCATTCCATTCTCTGCCGGTTCTTCATCCCTGGATCCTGTATTAATGAATATTCCGCAATGTGCAATATGATTATCTGCCCACTTGTGCAAGACCCTTATCCCGTTATTTAGCTCAAATGATTCAATCATGGTGTAAATGTTAGCAAAGCAAGTCTTGGATGAACTCTATTTATCCAACGGATATTTCTCATCCGGATACAACCAGAAGAGCAGCATGTTATAGTCCTTGCCACTCAGATTTATGACTACGACAGGTGCAATTCCCAATATTTTTTTATTAATCTCCAAAGTTTCTTCATCAATAGTCCATTCCTCAAGGAATCGAATCTTGGTGATATCATCATAATCAATTTTTGTGATGATCATCGTATCATATTCATCATAGGGTGGTGTTGTGCGCATCAGGGTCTGGTAAAGGGTATCGATCCCAATTCTTTTAACCTGTTCAGGGGTAAGCGGATCATTGAAATAATCGTAGGCAGGCATTTCGCCTGAATAAGCCTTATCCATGATGGTCTTAATGAATTTTTCCCGTTGCGGCCCCACAATGTTTTCAACCCACCAGTCATCGTCAGGGTTTTGATTTTTGATCGGGACATCGTACTGAATCCTTTCAGTAATTAATAATTTTTCCTTTTCTTTTTGCTGGCAGGAGGTGACTATGAAATAAGCCGGTCCCACCAGAAGAAATAATAAAATTTTGAATTTCATGATATGATCTTTTTTACTTATTAAACATTTCCCCAAAGCAAACAATTAACAATCTGGTCACTGATCACTGGTCACTGATCGTCACTGAAAATCGTTTAACAATGTAATCACAGCCATAATTGAACAAACGGTTGGAATTATCCTGTTCGGTATAATGGAAACTGAATCCGGATTTTTGTTTTAATCCAAGTAAAGAAAAAGCTTCATGGAGAATTTTATTGGCTTCTTTTTTCTGCCGAAAACCAAATATTTTCAACAGATCCACCAATTGCTGAAGTGATGTTTTATTTATCTCCGATTCGAACACCGGTTCAAATTCCTGAATGACCTTCTGGGTATTGGTAAAGCTTCCCCCAATCTCAAGAGGTAATGAAGCCGGAAGGATCAGATCGGCATGGCGGGCAGTTTCTGTCATGAAATAATCCTGTACTACCACAAAATCGGTAACAGAAAGCCAACCTGCCACCTGCACCCTATTTACTGCACAACCCAGAGGATCTTCTCCGAAAATGAATATGTTTTTGAACTTTCCCGTTTCAAGCAGGGAAAACAGGCTGTCACTGGTATTTTTCGGCAGCTTGTCCAGTTTCCATTTCTTCTTCATTCTCTCAATCAAAAGTTTATCATTTATGGGCACCGAACCTACCCCAAATCCAGGGTGAATGCCCATATTGAACAAACCCTCGGAATTATTCTTTTCCTTGAGAGAAATAAGCCCGCTTGAAGTTTTACCAAGCTTGCCTGTTATCAAAGCCAGGTTGAACAATTCCCGGCACGCATTCGCTGATAGTTCCTTTTCAGAAAAGACAATGATTGAATTCATCTGCTTATTAAATTCTTTTGCAAATTCAATAACCTCATCCATATAAAGCACCCCGGACTTATCAATCAGATCAACAAAATTCTCCTTCAGGAGAGCTTTCTTGTATGTTTTAAATCCCTGACAATTATCATCGATAAACAATTGATTCTGAAAACTATTGGCAACCAGGTAATAGTTTACAGCTTTGATGAAGTGGTAATAGGACTTTATATTAAGAACCTTATCTGCTTTATGTTTCATCGAGCTCTTCTCATGAACGGTAACTAATTCCAGAGGAATATTCTTTTTATATCTGGCATCGTTGATCATAAAACCCACGACAGCATTATCACTGTTTATCTCCGATCCGATCAGATAGATCTTACTTGCACCGGGAATCTGGTCAAAAGGAACATTTGATTCGGAATTATAAACATACCCTTTTCCCCTCTTCAGGTAATGGAAACTTGAAATATTATTTGTTTTGGCTCCGGCTCTTGCCAGCTTCTGGACCAGGTAAAGTTCTTCATTGGTCAGCCTGGCTCCTGCAAAGAAAGCGTTGTCATCAGGGTTTACCTGCTGGATTTTCCCGGCAATTATTTCCCAGGCTTTTTTGTAATTTATTGGTTCAAACCTGCCCTTGATCTTAAGCAAAGGCTGGGTTATCCTTGAAAAATCATTCAAATAAAAATAACCAAATTTGGCATACTTACATAAGTTGCCGTCTTTATTAACCTGTCCTTCCTTACCTGTTACTCTCATCACAAATTGATTATTATGATTATAAGTAATTGAACAACCTACAGAGCAATAATTGCATATTGAATCTGCCGGCTGGGTTTTCACAGGTCCTGGTTTGAAAGGCACATTTTCAGTTATGGCGCCTGTCGGGCATGTTGTGATGCATAACCCGCAACTTTCGCAGGTAGTATCCTGCAAAGCATTCCCCATACTGGGAGCAACATAGGTTTCATAACCCCTGTTAACAAGGCCCAGGGCATCTGCGCCTACAACTTCACTGCAGATCCTGATACACCTGGTACACAAAATACACTTGTTATTGTCTATTTCAATGAAAGGATGCCGGAAATCAATTTTATATTCCTTAAAGTTGCCGTGAATATGGCCCTGTTCAGCTTCATATTCCGTGGAATATTTTTTAAGGTCACAGGTAAAAATCTCCGTACATCCGCATTCAAGGCAGCGCTCCACCTCATGTTTTGCAACGGACTCATCTGCATACCCAAGTTCAACTTCTTTAAAATTAAAGCGACTTTGTGGTGGTATGGTGGGCATCTCCTCCCGTTTCTGTTTTCTAAAAAACCCTTTGTAATCTTCAACATTCTGTGTTTTGAAATTTTCTTTCCGGCTGATAAATTCCTTTTTTAACGGTTCTATTGACAAACCTTTCAGGAACCGGTCACAACTATGTGAAGCAATTTTTGCCTGTGCAATGGCCTGGATCAGGGTTGCCGGTCCTGTAACACCATCTCCAGCGGCAAAGACATTTTTTATCCCCGTTTGCAGGGTTAAAGGTTCTGCTTCAATATCGCCCCAACGGTTTATAATCAACTTGCCGTTAGAAGAATATTGATTAATATTATCAATGAAGTTCACATCGGTTTTTTGTCCGATAGCAGCAAGAACAACATCTACTTCCAGATCAAATTCAGATCCCGGGATAGGTATTGGCCTTCTTCTTCCGGAAGCATCCTCTTTACCTAATTCCATTTTCAGGCAGGTTACTGACCTGACCTTTCCTTTTTTTTCTTTATTGATCCTGACAGGATTGGTCAATAACAAGTATTCAACGCCTTCCAACTTTGATTCATGGATCTCGATGGGATTTGCAGGCATTTCATTCTCTGTCCGGCGGTAAATAATATATACTTTATCAGCGCCACAACGAACAGAGGTCCTGCAGCAATCCATTGCAGTATTTCCACCACCCACAACAGCCACTATTTTTCCTTTTAAATCATATTTCTTTCCACTTACCTCCATGCTTTTCAGGTAGTTAATACCGGAAAATACATTTTCCGCATCATCGCCTTCGCATCCTATCAAAGTACCTTTTTGTGAGCCTATCGCCAGGATAAAGGCATCATATTTATCCTTAATATTCCTGAAATTCAGATCATCCCCAAGTTTCTTGTTATAAAAAATCTTTACACCAAGCTCTGTAATATTATCTACTTCTTTTTGCAGGATATCATTTGGCAACCGGTATTCAGGAATGCCATAACGCAACCATCCGCCAGCTTTGCGGCTGGCTTCGTATATATCAACCTGATGTCCTTCTTTCTGCAGAAAGAACCCACAGGACAAGCCACCCGGCCCGGCTCCGATAACGGCAATCTTTTTACCGGTAGTGAGCTTAATCTCAGGTATGTATTTATCAGTTGATTCCAGATCAAAATCCGCAGCAAATCTTTTAAGGTAATCGATCCCAACCGATGCTCCCTCATCCAGAAGATTTCTCCTGCATGCCACTTCACAAGGCCTTACGCAAACCCTTCCACAGATTGCCGGCAAGGGATTAGTTTCCTTGATCAGGGCTACAGCTTCATGATATAATCCCTTTTCAATCAAGGAGATATATCCCTGGATGTCTACTCCTGCCGGGCATGCCTGAGTGCAGGGAGCAAGACAATCGGCATAATGATTGCTGACAAGTAAATCCAGAGCAGTTTTACGTGCTCTTTTTATCTTCTCATTATGTGTTTCAATCCTCATCCCTTCTGTTATTTTTGTCGAACAGGAAGGTTGCAGTCCTCTCAAACCTTCTACTTCAACCACACAAACATAGCAGGATGTATACGGTTCCAGCCGTGGATCATGGCATAATGTAGGTATTTCGATACCATATCTGTTTGCAAGCTCCAGTATGGTTTCACCTCTTATACCGTCTACGATCTCACCATTTAATATAACATCTATTTTTTCACTCATTTCAATAATACTTTAAATCCGGTAAGATCAGGAAAGTTTAATGGCGTCAAACTTGCATTTCGTATAACACATGCCGCACTTTATACAATCTTCCTGCCGGATGAAATGTACTTCTTTCTTTTCTCCGTCAATTGCATCCGCCGGACAGTTCCTGGCACAGACCGTGCAGCCGGTACATTTTTCCGGATCGACCTCATAAGTAAGTAAGGACTTGCATACTTTAGCGGGGCATTTTTTATCCCTGATATGGGCTTCATATTCATCCCTGAAGTATTTTATTGTTGTCAATACCGGGTTTGGTGCGGTCTGCCCTAATCCACACAATGAATTATCCTTTATTTCATAAGCAAGTTCTTCCAGTTTTTCAATATCGCTCATTTCTCCTTTACCTTCGGTGATTCTTGTAAGAATTTCCAGCATCCGCTTGGTTCCAATGCGGCAGAAAGTACATTTTCCACATGATTCTTTCTGTGTAAAATCAAGGAAAAACTTTGCAATATCTACCATACAGGTATCTTCATCCATGACCACCATTCCGCCGGATCCCATAATTGCCCCGGTAGCGTTAACCGAATCATAATCAACGATGGTATCAGCAAGGTATTCCGGAATACAGCCACCTGAGGGACCACCCATCTGTACGGCCTTGAATTTTTTATTTCCCCGGATGCCTCCTCCCAGCTTAAAGATCACGTCCCTTATGCTGATGCCCATGGGTACTTCCACGAGGCCGGACCTTTTGATCTTACCTGCAAGGGCAAAAACTTTAGTGCCCTTACTTTTTTCAGTTCCGTATTTGGCATATGCTTCAGCACCATTCATGATAATCCATGGTATATTGGCAAAAGTCTCAACATTGTTGATGTTTGTCGGTTTTTTCCATAATCCTGAAGATGCGGGAAAGGGGGGTCTTTTTCTCGGCATGCCTCTTTCACCTTCTACTGAGGCAATAAGCGCGGTCTCTTCTCCGCAAACGAAAGCTCCGGCTCCTTCTTTAATATAAATGTCAAAATTAAAACCATCTATACCAAGAATGTTTTTACCCAAATAGCCTTTAGCCCTTGCTTGTTCAATAGCGATGGTCAAACGTTTTATTGCCAGCGGGTATTCTGCGCGGCAATATATCACTCCACCGTTAGCTTCGATCGCATAAGCACCAATGATCATGCCCTCTAACACCGAATGAGGATCGCCTTCAAGAACAGACCGATCCATAAAAGCTCCCGGATCGCCTTCATCAGCGTTACAGATAATATATTTATCATCTGCTTTACTATCATATGCAAATTTCCATTTCAAGCCGGTCGGGAAACCACCTCCTCCCCTGCCACGTATGCCGGAACTCAGGATAATCTGGATAATATCCATCCTGGATATTCTTTGGCCAGCTATCTTTTTTATAGCCCTGTATCCATTCCGTGCTTCATATTCTTCAATATTTTCCGGGTCGATATAACCACAATTACGAAGTACGATCTTAACCTGATCCTTTAAATATTCATCATCTTCTGTTTCAAACATATCAGAATGGATGATATATTCCCTGACCGGATCATGTTGATTGATGTGTTTTTCAATAATCTCTATAGCTTTTTCCTCATCGATATCTCCATAAAGATATGATCCGGAATCATCAACCACTTCAACTAAGGGTTCTCTGTAACACATACCAATACAACTGGTCTTTTTTAATTCAAAGCCCAGATCTTTAGTTTCCTTTAAAGCTTTGATCTTATTATAAACCTTTTTAGCACCCGCTGCGATCCCACAACTTCCTAATCCGACAATAACTTTTGTTTGTTCCATTCTTATTCAGATTTCCAATAACTTAATCCCGGATTCTTTTCCGGCCTGAATCATTTTTTCTTTAACTCATTATTCTTGATATTTTTAATAATCTTAGCCGCCTTGTTGCCCGTAAGTTTACCATAAGTATCATCACCTACCATCATAACAGGGGCAAGAGAGCAACAACCCAGGCATGCAACCGATTCCATGGTAAATAATCCATCATCGGTAGTACTGCCATCTTCAATTTTGAGGACTTCTTTAATAGAATCAGTGATGATATTTGCATTCTGCACATGACATGCTGTACCATGGCATACTTTAACTATATATTTTCCGACAGGATTTAGCCTGAACTGAGCATAAAAGGTAACAACACCATACATGTCACTTAATTCAATGCCAGTTTCTTCAGAGATCTTCTTAAAAGCTTCCCTGGGAATATAACCATAAATATCCTGTGTTCCCTGGAGTAGTGGTATCAGGTTTCCCTTTTTTTCTTTTAATTCCCGGATTAAAGAGTCCAAAAGGGACAGATCAGCAACATCCTTGTCTTTAGGTTCTTTCAATTCAGTTTGAATCCTTGCAACTCGCATTATTTTTTCTTGTTTAAAATTTGCGGATAAAAATATAAAATGTTTTAGTGAGATTTAAATATTGTCCGGAAAATCACTAAACTTTCTTTTTTGGTTTTTTCGATAGTTTGGAAAGTTTATTATGCATCGCCTTTGCTGCTATTCTCGCGGAGCCCATTGCCTGAATAACCGTGGCAGAACCTGTTACAATATCACCTCCGGCATAAACAAATTCTTTTGATGTTTCACCTGTCTCAGGATTAATATCTATATAACCACGCTTATTTAACTTCAAATCAGGAGTTGATTTAAACAGTGTAGGATTGGGGCCATTACCGATTGCAACAATAGCAAGATCGCATTCGAAGCAAAAGTTTGAATCCTGGATTGGTAAAGGCCGTCTTCTGCCGGAGGCATCAGGTTCTCCAAGTTCCATCCTGATACATTCGACACCCTTAATAATCATGTTATCTGATCCGATATACCTGACCGGGCTTGTCAGGAGTTTAAACTTGATCCCTTCCTCCTCGGCATGGTGAACTTCTTCTGCCCTGGCAGGTAATTCATGTCTTGACCTCCTGTATACAATTGTAACCTCTCCTGCCCCGGTACGGATGGCTGTCCTTGCACAATCCATTGCAACATTACCGCCACCAACAACAGTAACTTTATTTCCATGAGGCATTGGAGTATCATATTCCGGAAACCTATATGCCTTCATAAGGTTCATCCTGGTAAGGTATTCATTCGCTGAGAAAACATTGCCCAGACTTTCTCCTTCAATACCCATAAACCAAGGCAATCCGGCACCAACACCGATATATACCGCATCAAAATGTTCCAGTAATTCATCAACTGTCAGCAGGTTTCCGATAATATGATTCAGTTCGATTCTCACACCCATCTTCTGTAAATATTCGATTTCAAAACTGACGATTGATTTCGGCAGACGAAACTCAGGTATACCATAGACCAGGACACCACCGGGTTCATGTAATGCTTCAAAGATGGTTACTTCATAGCCCAGTTTTCGCATATCGGCAGCAATAGTAAGCCCTCCCGGGCCTGATCCGATCACAGCAATTTTTTTACCTGTTGAAGTCTTAATTTCCGGTATCTCAACAACATTAATCTTCCTTTCATAATCGGCAACAAATCTTTCAAGCCTTCCTATGGCAACCGGTTCATCCTTTCTCCCGACAACACATAATGCTTCACATTGTGATTCCTGTGGGCAAACACGTCCGCAGATAGAGGGAAGGACATTGGTTTCCTTGATCTTTCTTGCTGCCTCAGCAAATTTTTCTTCAGTTATCAATCTTATAAATTCCGGTATATCTATATTTACAGGGCATCCTTCAACACATTTCGGTGTCTTACACTGTAAACACCTCCCTGCTTCATAGAGTGCCAACTCGGAAGTATATCCATAAGGTACCTCCTGAAAATTATCGACCCTCAGTATCTGGTCCTGTTCAGGCATAGCCTGGCGGGGAATTTTAAGCTTAATGCTCTTCTCATCCTCCTTTGTAATACCATGCCATTCACAACCATACTTCAAACAGAAATAAAAAGGTATCAGTTTTGCAAATGCAGAAACTATTGATTCACCGACCTTCGAACCGCATTCCCCACATCTCATTTCGCTACTCACCAGACTTTTTTTACAATGGGGACATAGGAGATCATCCAAGAGATCACCCATTTTAACAGGGATGGATGTTTTTATATCAAATACATCAAGAAAGGGGCTGAGTTTTAATACCAGGTCCTGTTTCTTATAAATAGCATTGAAAATAAGTGATTTCTCGTGTTGTTTTTCAACATTAAAGGTTTTTTTACAGTATGGGCAGTAAAAGCTCAGATACGTTTTGAATTTCAAGTATCTGACATCCTGTTCTAACATATTTGATACCTTTTATTTGATTGAGAATAATAATGAATCTTTTTCTTCCTGGAGATACATGGAATTTCTTTTTTCCAGCTCATCAAAATCAACATGAAAACCATTAAAATCAGGTCCGTCAACACAACAGAACTTGACTTCATTATTTATCTTCACCCTGCATCCACCACACATACCCGTACCATCGATCATGATCGGATTGAGGCTTACCATTGTAGGTATATTGAATTTTTTTGTGAGCCTGATGACATTTTTCATCATCACTATCGGGCCGATTGCATATGCCAACTTGATATCATATCTTTCATTAAGGTATTTTTCCAGTGGCATGGTCACAAATCCTCTTTCCCCATAACTGCCATCATCAGTCGTAATAATCAGTTCATTACAAATAGCAGTCATTTCGTTCTCCATGATAAGCATTTCTTTTTCCTTCGCTCCCATTATTCCTATAACATAATTGCCGGCTTCCTTAAATGCCTTTGCAACATGATGAATAATAGCCACA
>JAUWGC010000070.1 GCA_030606625.1 Bacteroidales bacterium
TATTTTTAACATGATTTTGTTAATAACATACTTCCGCAATATTTGTGTATAAAGAGTAGAATTTGGAGAGGGGGAAGCTGAGCATAGCGAAGCAGGGGTGAGGTTAAATGAAAGATTCAATGTGGATCACAGATGACATCTCCGCGGAGATGTCATCTGTCTTTTAATCCTGCTAATAGGTAAATGATCCGTATCGTGAATGGATACTAAGGGTTTTTTTTGAGGAATCCTCCACTCGCCCGATGATCTTTGCTTCAACATTGTAAGATTGAGCTATTTCAATTATTGGCTTAGCGATTAGCTCAGGAACATAGAACTCGAAACGATGTCCCATGTTGAATACTTTATACATTTCATCCCACGGTGTTTCCGATTCCTGCCGGATCAGTCCGAACAGGAGAGGAGTGGGGAAGAGATTATCCTTGATGATATGTAGTTTATCAATGAAATGAAGAATTTTTGTCTGTGCACCACCGCTGCAATGAACCATGCCATGAATATCTTTCCTGTACTTTTTAAGGATATCCCTGACGATAGGAGCATAAGTCCTGGTGGGTGACAGGATAAGCTTTCCAATATCCACACCTTGAATCCCGGAAGTGTCTGTAAGTTTCATTTTACCACTGTAGACAAGCTCTTCAGGAATGTCCGGGTCAAAGCTTTCGGGATACTTGCGGGCATATGTTTTATCGAAAACATCATGCCTGGCTGAGGTCAATCCGTTGCTGCCCATGCCTCCATTATATTGGTCTTCATATGATGCCTGCCCGAAAGATGCCAGTCCGATGATCACATCTCCGGGCCGGATATTACGGTTTGTGATGATATCAGCCCTTTTCGCCCTGGCGATAACTGTTGAATCCACAACGATGGTTCTTACCAGATCTCCAATATCGGCAGTTTCTCCACCGGTTGAATAGATGCCGATGCCCATATCGCGTAATGATGAGAGAAATTCCTCTGTTCCGTTGATGATACCGGCAATTACTTCACCCGGTATCAGGTATTTGTTTCTGCCAATGGTTGATGACAGCAAAATATTATCAGTTACGCCAACACACAGGAGATCATCCAGGTTCATCACTATAGCATCTTGTGCAATTCCTTTCCAGACCGAAAGGTCTCCTGTTTCTTTCCAGTACAGGTAGGCAAGTGATGATTTTGTTCCTGCACCGTCGGCGTGCATGATGTTGCAACAGGAATCATCTCCGCCAATGATGTCGGGAATGATCTTACAAAAAGCTTTCGGAAATAATCCTTTATCAATGCTTTTAATTGCTTCGTGCACATCTTCTTTTGATGCTGAAACACCTCTTTGGTTATATCTTGAGCCAGATGCCATTGAGTTAGGGTTTTAACAAAGATAGTGTTTTATTATTGTAAAATTGATAGAAGTGGTAAGTTATGGGTTGAAGGTTGTAGGTTGTAAGTAAGTGATTATTTGGGAGTGTTTACCGGGTTAATCATACTGGAATACAATTTCCAGCTTGTTATTGTTTATGGTGAACTTACCGAATTTTTGAAGGGTTGTCTTTCCAAAAACCAATGGTGATTTCAATCTGTGACTTACGATCACTTCAACATCATTGATGATCTTACCGGCAATCCTGAGGTCTTTAATGATGAGTACGGCATTGTTTTTGATAGTGTTATTACCCAGTACCTCCGCCGGGTCTCCCTGGAAGTCACCTTTACTGATAGAGCCTTCTTTCAGGAGATCAAGTGCTTTCTGCAGTGATATCTGTGCTTTGATATTAACATCATAATAGAACTCATCATTAAAGCCGTTGATGATGCATGGTGCAATTATTGCGCCGGTTTTTGGTTCTGTACGGAACTTCACCACATTGTCTTCGGGATTGATCTGTATGGTTACTTGTCCTACTTCTGTCAGGGTCTTTGACTTAGGAATATAATCTTTTCTTAATACAAGGAATTCGGTCCTTCGGTTCATCTGGTGTGCTGCTTCCTGTTCTTCAACAGATGACAGGAAGGCAATATATTCTTCGGTCAGAACAATACCTTTCTTGAAAGTAAAGCCGTCGCGTGTTAAGTCTTTGTCAAGGGCTCTGGGTTGTCTTTCACCATAGCCTTTTGCCATCAGCCTGTCAGCATCTATCCCCCTGAGTATCAGATAATCAATGACCGATTGTGCACGCTTTTGTGACAAGATATCGTTTCTTTCATAAGAATCTCTTAAATCGGTATGTGAAGCCAGTTCAATAATGATCCTGGGATTTTCATCAAGGGTTTGGATCAAGCCTTGCAGGGAATCTTCATACTGGGGTTTCAGGTTCCATTTTGCAAGGTCATATAAGATCTCAGGTAATACGATGTGTTTTTCTGGTATTGGTTTAAGGATGAAATCGCGTGTAAAGTCGGTCCCTACCTCAACACCGACAGTTGTAAGTTTAGCAGTAGAGTTAAAATAATCAGCTTTGGAAACGATCAGATCATAGGTTGTATTGGGATTGACCTGTGATTTGCCAAACATATAGAAGCCCTTGTCATTGGTTCTTGTTGAAACAGATATTCCGTCAGAACCTATCAGGGTGACAGCGGCATCTTCAACTAATTGTAATGTTCTGTCATCGGTAACAATACCTTGTATGGTAAATTCCAACGGTGGTATAATGAAAAAGAATATATCTTCTTTTCCTTTTCTTCCCCGGCGGTCGGAAGAGAAGAATCCCTTTTCTTCTTCCGGGTGGAAGCTGATGCCAAAATCATTGAAGCTGGTATTCAACGGGTATCGCATGTTTACAGGCTCTCCCCAGTTACCTTCCTCATCGATTGTTGTATAGAAAATATCGAGGCCGCCTATGCCGGGATGGCCATCTGAAGCAAAGTACAAGACAGTGTCATTGCGCAGGAAGGGGAACATCTCATCACCAGGTGTGTTGATCACCTGGCCAAGGTTGAATGGCCTGCTGAATGGTTCGCTTTTGTCATCCCTGAAAGCAACCCATATATCTTTTTCACCAACTCCACCAGGACGGTTGGAAGAAAAATAAATGATCAGTTCATTATCGCTGATTGCCGGATGCCCAATTGCTTCGGTTGAGTCATTGCTTAATTTTACCATTTCCGGTTTTCCCCAGGTACGTCCGGATCTTGCAGATTTATATATCTGGCATCCGGACTTCTTCTTTTCAACATTCGGACACTTGGTGAAATACATCATATTGAACTTGCTGTTCAAAATGGCAGCTCCTTCATTATCTTCAGTATTGATGCCATCTTCGCCAGTAGTAAGTAATGTCGGTTCACTCCATTCACCTTTACGGTCGATGCGTGTATAGAAAAGATCGCTGAAATTCATATCTGTCCATTCGTCGGTTCCTTTACCTGTTGAACTCTCACGGGTGGATGTAAAAATCAGGTCATTTAAACTGCTGCTTGCATAAGCAGGTGAAAAATCAGATTCCCTTGAATTGATTTTCTTAATGTATTCTATTTCATATTTGGATGGATTATCTATCCATTCCTGGATAAAGTCACATGATTCTGCACCATTTAGCCCTCTTGGATCATCCGGCACCTTCTCAATATATGCATTGTAATATTCTTTGGCTTCATGATAATTACCGTTTTTCTTGAGGATGTTAGCGTAATACAGCAGGATAAGAGGCTTTTTTTTATCATAATTTGCTCTTATCAGCCTTTTATATTGAGCCTTTGCTTTTCTATGATCAGCAATATGACGGTAACATTCTGCCAACTGGAATGATATCCTTTCTTTCTCAGGTTTGTCACCTTTGACTTTGGACATTGCTTTCTGGTACCTTTGTATGGCAACAGAATATTTTTCATCTTCAAAAGCTTCATCGGCTCCTTTTGCAAAATACCTTTTATGTTGGCTTTGTAAGCTGTTTGTTGAGAACAGCAAAGTAAAGAAAACAAAAATGATTAACGTGAACGGTCTCATGACAGTGCCATTATTTGAAGTTTACGTGGTTACAGTAATATAACGTCGTTTTATTAATTTTATTAATATTATTAATAGTTATTTATAGTTATTAGTTATCAGGCATATACCAATTGCCATTCAAAAATCAGTAACATCACTCATCTGTTTTCCGGCCGGATTCTTCTTTTCTGTCTGGTTCTTCATCCGGGTTGACATTTAGGTTATCCTTGATATTATCAACCTCTTCATTGATCTCTTTCATGATCTGGTTAGAAGCATTTCTTACTTCATTAAATCCTTTGCCAAGTGTCCTTGCAATTTCCGGAATCTTATTAGGTCCGAAGACCAAAAAGATCACAACAATAATAACCAGTATCTCTCCCGCGCTGATGTCAAGAAACAACAGCCAATAATTTATGAAATTACCGAAAATCATAATAGCAAAAATAATAAAAAAGTCCTGAGGTCATCAGGACTTTTTCAAAAGATTAAGCAGATGCTTTATTTCTTGCCTTTCTTTTTGGAGGCTTTTGAGCTTTTAATGGCTGCCAGTCTGATCTTTTTATCGCCACCCATCAGGTCAAAAGCGATGGGACTTGCAGAGAATAGTGAAGAATAAGTACCGATTAAGATACCAATAAGCAATGCGAAGGTAAATCCCCTGATGATCTCACCTCCGAAAATAAAGATAATGATCAATACGACAAGAGTTGTACCAGAGGTGTTGATCGTTCTGGCAAGGGTGCTGTTCAATGCATTGTTGATGTTTGTTTTAAGGTCTTTCTTCGGGTACAGACCGGTGAATTCTCTGATCCGGTCGAAGATGATCACCGTATCGTTTATGGAATAACCAATGATCGTCAGGATAGCTGCAATAAAAGCCTGGTCGATCTCCATACTGAATGGTAGAATATTATAAAACAATGAGAACAGGCCGATTGTGATCAGTGAATCATGAAACAAGGCAATGACGCCTGCCAGGCCAAATTGCCACTTTTTGAACCTTGCAGCAATATATATAAAAATTACAATCAAAGCGAAGAAGACAGCCATAAACGCTCTGTTACGGATGTCATCTGCAATGGTTGGTCCTACTTTCTGGGAACTTAAAATGCCGACAAGCTTATCTTCCGTTTCCACATCTGTAGAAAAAGATTTGTAATCAATAGACTGGTCTGAGTAGAATTGTATCAGCCCGTTATACAGTTTAGTCTGGATGATGGAGTCTACTTCAGGTTCATTGTTGTCAATCAGGTATTTGGTTGTGATCTTAACCTGTGTACTCGGGCCAAATGTTTTGACTTCCGGAGCCATATCATCGAATTCAACTGTTAATACATTTCTTATATCACCGGTTTGCACATTCTGGTCAAATCTAACCACATATGTGCGGCCCCCGGAAAAATCTATTCCCAGGTTAAGGCCACGGGTGAAAAGTGAAGCGACACCTAAAATGATGATGACTGATGAGAAGATATAGGCGCCCCTGCGCATTTTCATAAAGTCAAACCTGGTATTTGTGAGGACGTTCTTGGTCAGGAAATTGTGGAAAGAAATAATTTTATTCTTGTCAAGCAAACTGTTAAAGATCAATCGGGAAATAAAGATAGATGAGAACAGGGATGACAGAATACCAATGATCAGCGTTGTAGCAAAACCCTGAACAGGGCCGGAACCAAAGATATACAGGACAACGGCTGTCAGAAGTGTTGTAACGTTACCGTCGATGATTGCTGAATAGGCATTCTTATAACCATCACTGATGGCAAGCCGCATGCCTTTTCCTGCCCTGACCTCTTCCTTAATACGCTCATAAATGATTACGTTTGCATCGACCGCCATACCTAATGTCAGAACAATACCTGCAATACCGGGCAATGTCAGCACGGCACCCAGTGAAGCCAGCACACCAAACAGGAAGAATATATTTGTCAGAAGTGCCAGGTCTGCTATCCAACCTGCCCTATTGTAATAAAAAATCATGTAAAACAAAACAAGGATAAAAGCGATAACGAAAGACCAGAGGCCGGCATTTACTGCTTCACGTCCCAGGGATGGGCCAACAACAGCTTCTTCTACTATTCTTGCAGGAGCAGGAAGCTTACCTGCTTTCAGGATGTTGGCAAGGTCCTTAGCTTCTTCAATGGTCATGCTGCCTCCGGAAATTGATGACCTGCCATTGGGGATCTCTGAACTAACGGTCGGAAAAGAATAAACATATCTATCCAGTACAATAGCTACCTGTTTTCCAATATTTTCGCCGGTAAGTCTTTTCCATACCCTTGCGCCTTCTGTGTTCATTGACATAGTAACTTCGACCCTGCCATACTGGTCGAAATCCTGGCGGGCATCAACGATCACGTCACCGCCCAAAGCAGCGGTTCCGTCACGTGAGGTGACTTTTATTGCCACAAGTTCAAGTATTTCTGAGCCTTCTTGCCTTGGTTTGTTGGTCCAGATTAATTTTATGTTTCTTGGAAAAGTTGTCCTGACTTGCTTCAGCATTTTATTAATACGTGAAGTATCTTTTATGGCAGCAAATCCGATAGTGGCATTGTCCTGCGGTACATTATCCCGGTTGACATTAATAATAAGATATGCAAATAATGGATTTTCCCTGGAATAATCCTCGAATGATCGATCAACAGAAGGTATGGCTGAGGTATCGCTTTCTAGTTGGTCAAGAAGTGAAGGTTCTTCTTCAGCAGTATCCGGTTCGATTTCTTCAACCAGGATGCTTTCATCAACTATCACTGTAGTATCACCGGTAGTTAGAATTTCCTGATCTGTTTCTGATACTAAAACATCAGGCATTTTTTCTTTGTCGATTGCTTCTGTGCCGACTATGGTTCGGAGTTTTTTATTGGCTTCAACAAAATAAGAGATGATTTCCGGTAAATTATAGGTTTCCCAGAACTCTAGTTGGGCGGTTCCCTGTAAGAGTTTCCTTACACGGGCAGGATCTTTGATGCCGGGTAACTCAACCAGTATTCTTCCGGTTCCGGATAATTTCTGGATGTTGGGTTGGGTGACGCCAAAACGGTCAATACGAGTACGAAGGATATTAAACGAACGGTCGAATGCACCTTCTGTTTCCTCACGGATAACATTCAATACATCTTCATTGGATGAATTATAGCTGATCTTGTCTTTTAATTCAACGGTGTTGAAAACCGCAGCAAGGTTTTCATTGGGAGCGACTTCTTCCCATGTTTCACCGAAGAGTGTTACAAAATCCCTGCTGCTTTGGCGTTGTTTTTTATAAGTCTCGCGCATTACTTCCCTGAATGTGGAATCCTGGCTGAATCCTGACAGGGCATTGACAATATCTCCTATTTTAATCTCCAGTGTGACGTTCATCCCGCCTTTAAGGTCAAGACCTAAGTTGATCTCACGTTCTTTTGCTTCTTTATAAGTGTATTTTCTTATAAGGACATTATAGATAATCTCGCTTGACATTGAATCAAGATAATAGTTTTTTCTGGCCTTTTGGATTGAGTCCAGAAGAAAACTTTCCATTAATTCGTTTCCTTTTGCAAGTTTTCTTGCTATTTCCTGCGACTTCTCGGAAGTTGCGTACCTGCGGGCATCGCGTTCAACCTTTGTAGTAAGAAATGTAAATGATAATTGGAAAAGACAAACTAAGGCAAAAGCAATTGCGAAAAACTTGATAGCACCTTTACTTTGCATATGTTAGAAATTTATTAATTATTTTCAAATTTTAAGGGTGCAAAAATAGAATAATATTTGTTAATTAACAATTTTCGCTGTGGATAATTTAAAAAAGGAGTTCTCCGCAGTTTGTTCGGTGGAAATATAAGAGACTGTGAGAGAATGAGAGAATGCGTGAATGAGTGAATGCGTGAATGCGTGAATGAGTGAATGGGTGAATGAGTGAATGAGTGAATGAGAATTACGCATTAATAATACAGCCGATTCACTAAAAATCCCTGAACATATTCTTCAATGCCTTCTTCCAATGAATAGAACGGGATGTCATAGCCGGTGGATAGCAATTTGTCAGTCCTGGCTTCTGTAAAATACTGGTACTTATCTCTGATATCTTCGGGAGTGTCGATGAATTCAATATTTTCAGGGATATTCAACGATCTGAAAGTAGCTTTGGCAAGATCAAGAAATGTACGTGCTTTCCCGGTACCCAGATTATATAAACCCGAATTTTTCTGGTGATTCATTAAATAGAACAGGATATTTACTACATCTTTGACATATACAAAATCACGCAATTGTTTTCCGTCTTCATAATCCGGATTGTGAGACCTGAATAATCTTAATTTTCCCTTATCCTTTATTTGGTTATAGGCATGAAAGATGACAGATGCCATTCTGCCTTTGTGGTATTCGTTGGGTCCATAGACATTGAAAAATTTCATGCCTGCCCAGAATGGCGGATGTTCTTCTTGTCGCAAAACCCATTTGTCAAATTCATTCTTGGAAATGCCGTAGGGATTTAATGGCTTAAGCTTATCAACAATTTGATGATCATCCATATACCCAAACTCACCTAAACCATAAGTAGCTGCTGAAGAGGCATATATCAACGGAATACAATATGTTGTACATGCTTTCCATACTGCTTTTGAATAATTGAGGTTCAGCTTATCAAAAACCTTCATGTCGAACTCAGTGGTATCCGTTCTTGCTCCGATATGGAAGATTATATCGATATCTTCATGGTTATCATCCAGCCATTCGAAAAATGTATCGCGGTTTATCTTTTTCAGTAAAGCCTTGTGTTCAATATTTTTATTTTTTACAGAACTGGAAAAATCATCAACAATAACTATGTCTTTGATACCCTTGTTATTCAGCTTACTCACAAGAGCACTTCCAATGAATCCTGCTGCTCCGGTAACTATGATCATTTTCAATAATTTATTGCTAAGTTAGTTATTTTTAAAATAATTTTGCAACTATGCATTTGAAGGCAATTCAAGATCATAGCCACTTTTTTTATCTTCATGTTTTAGCAGCAATGCAAAGATAAAACCAAATAAGCCAAGAACTGCAAAAATTAAAATAGTATAAGTGTAATTAAGTGGCGTTATTATTGATTTTGCTCCATCTGACAAATTATATATTTCTGAGTTTTTATTAGTTGTTTCAAGGATAAATCCTGCTAAAATCGGAAAAGCAAAAAGTCCCAGATTTTGAATTGAAAACATGGCGCCGTAAGCAGAACCTATTCTTTTTTCCGGTATGATTTTAGCTACGGAAGGCCACATTGCTGCAGGTACTAAGGCTATTGCTATACCAAGTAATACTAAAGGAATAACCGGATTAAGGTTTGTAAATGCTAAAGTCAGATGAACAAGAGTTAACAAAACCGAGCCGAATATCATAATTGAAGCACTTTTCCCAAATTTGTCAACAAACAACCCGATAAGCGGCGTGGCAAACATTGTAACCCAGTATAAGATAGAAGCAATTTTTCCGCTTTGTGTTAAACTCATTCCGAATTTATTTAACAGAAAATCAGGAGAGAATGCCTGGAATGGGAAAACTGCCGAATAAAAAGTTAAGCAGAGCAGAGTTACATATATGAAAGATTTATTTTTGAAGAGTGTACCTATGTCGGCAAAACGAAATCTATCATCATTGCCGTTTAAATTCACTTGTTTAATTTGCCTGTCAAGCCTTACATCAAAAATTGTATAAACCAGAAATGCCAGAAATGCGATTAAAAGGAGTATTGCAGCAAACCAGATTGCAAGTGTCCAATGCGTTGCTGCTTCAGCGATTTCTGCCGAATAGAATAATGCCAATGCCGAACCACCCCTGGCAATACCGATTTTCATTCCGAAGGCAAATGCAAGTTCTTTTCCTTTGAACCATTTTACTATGATCTTACTAACAACAACTATACTTGTTTCAGCTCCCAGTCCAAAGAAAAGCCGGCCCAGGAACATCATTTTCAATTCAGGAGAATAATCAGTTAAAAAAGAACTGAAGAAAGAATATCCGAAACCTCCATTGGAATAGTATTCACTCGCACCATAAGCAGTTATCATTCCGCCAATTGCCATCAATCCAACAAAAAGAAAACCTGTTTTTCTTACCCCTATCTTGTCGAGAATAACACCTCCGAAAATTGCCATAAGCAGGAAGGTGTTTGGTAAAGAATATGCTGCTATTAACAAACCATAATCAGCTGAGCTTATATTAAAATTGTCTTCAAGTAAACGTTTAAGAGGGGAGAGGGAGTCGTAAAAATAATAATTTGCAGCCTGTACAAAAGCTATTAAGAACAATATTCCCCATCTGACGCGTGGCGAATCTTTTAAAGCTTTTCTGATATTTTCCATGAATTACAATTAGGTTATTATGTAATTCCCTCTTGTTGGTCAACTGATGTGTTAGATGGTAACTCAAGACCGTGACCGGATGTTTTATCATTCCTTTTCAATAATAAGGCAAAAATAAATCCTATGATGCCAAACCCTGCAAACATGAGAATTGTCGGGGTATAGTTAAGTTTTGCGCCAGTTTCAATCATCATGGGGGTTATTCCCGGATTGGTTTTATCCAAAATTGTACCTGCTAATATCGGTACTGCAAATAATCCTAAGTTCTGCAATGAAAACATTGCTCCGTATGCCGTTCCTATACGGTGTTCGGGAACGAATTTTGCTACAGATGGCCACATGGCAGCAGGCACGAGTGAAAACGCAATGCCAAGTAATACAATCAGAATATAAACATTGAAAAATGTAAGCCCAAATAGCAGATGAACAAAAACAAGTAATAAAGAACCATATATCATTAATGTAGCGCTTTTGCCTTTTTTATCAACAAACCAACCGAAAAGCGGAGTGAAAATAACCGTACCATAAGGAAGCATAGAAGCAATGTCAGCGCTTGCTTCTCGTGACATTCCAAATTTATGGAAGAAAAAATCGGGAGCAAATTTCAGAAATGGAAAAACGGCTGCGTAAAAAGTAACACACAAAGCAGTAATAAACCAGAACGATTTGTTTGTAAATAATTTCCTAAGGTCAGATAAATGGAATTCCTCATCTTTCGCAAGGAGGCTTTTTTGTGATTTGATCTGTCTGTCGAACTTAACATCGTAAATAAGATAAATAAGAAATGCAAGAAATCCGATAAACAATAACATGACCGCGAACCAGATCGGTAATGTCCAGAAATCTTCTAAAACCAGTCTTGGTGAAATATTAAAAGCTAAGGCAGTACCGATCCTTGCGATTCCCAGGTTCAGAGCAAATGCGAGTGCGATTTCATATCCTTTGAACCATTTAACAAGAATTTTACTGATCACGACGATACTGGTTTCAGCTCCCAGCCCAAAAATCAACATTCCCAACGACATCATTTTTAGTTCGGGTGAATATGCAGTCCAAAAAGAATTCATAAGATTATATCCGGGTCCCCCTTCACGGTATATGTCGGTAGCGCCATAAGCAGTAAGAACTGCTCCGATAAGCATAAAAACTGCAAATAATGACCCGGTAGGCCGGATCCCGAGTTTATCAAGTATGATCCCACCTAAAATTGCCATCAAAAGGAAAGTATTTGGGAAGGCATAAAATCCGGCGACTATTCCGTAGTCTTGTGAAGAAAAGTTGAGATGTTCCTGCAAAATAGACTTAAGAGGTGAAAGGACATCATAGAAATAATAGTTAGCTGCCATCAGGAAACTTACCAGAATCATCACTGTCCACCGGGCTCTTGGTGAGTCTTTTAATAATTGTTTTATTTGATTCATTGGCTGGTTTTTTTTGAGTGTGATGCCAAAAATACAATATTATTTCAATTAAGGAGATGTAACGTGAAACGTGAAAAGTGAAAAGAGATATTTGTTTAATGGTTGTCGCTTGCCACTGAATTATCGCAAAAGGCAAGCTGCCATCCTGATAGTTAACAAAAAATTAAGTTGCAATTTCCCGTTTTTCATAT
>JAUWGC010000155.1 GCA_030606625.1 Bacteroidales bacterium
ACATGGCAAAGCTTCCTGACCTTTTTGTCCAAAGCAATGTTGACAATGTTTGCAGTACCATCAACATTAACTTTCAACATAATGTTTTTTTCCCTGGGCTGATAAGAAACGATGGCAGCGGAATGATAAACATAATCAACACCATCCATGGCATCATTAAGGCAAAAAATAACCAAAACATCCCCAACGAACCATTCAATCTTATTCAGTAGTTCCTCAGCATTATCAGAATAATGGTGAAAAACCATTTCTGTGAATTTAAGATCATCGGGTGGGTACTTCAACGCCCGGACCGGCTTTCCTGCCCTGACCAGATCAAGTAACAGATGTGATCCTACAAGGCCTGTTCCTCCTGTAACTAAAATCATGGGGCAAAGCTAATACTTTTTTAATTGTTATAAATCGTGACCAAGGTGCCCGTGTGAGTGACAAGAGATCAGTGACCAGTGACGAGTGATCAGTGATTTTGTTGTTTTTTAACTTATTCAGGAACTTTTTCTTTAATTATACAGTATATGCTACATTGATTTATCTTTGCATAAAATTTAAAACAATGAATTTTATTGAAGAATTGAAATGGAGGGGAATGATCCATGATATAACCCCGGGAACTGAAGAGCAACTGGGAAAAGAAATGACCACTGCCTATGTTGGCATCGACCCGACAGCTGATTCCCTGCATATCGGACACCTTGTTTCCATCATGATGTTAAAACATTTTCAGCTCAAGGGACATAAGCCGATTGCACTCGTGGGAGGTGCTACAGGTATGGTTGGTGACCCATCTGGTAAATCCGAAGAACGGAATTTGCTCACTGAAGTAACTATCAGGCATAATCAGGAATGTATTAGAAAGCAGTTGTTGAAATTCCTTGACTTTGACTGTGGGGAGAATTCAGCAGAGATGGTTAACAACTATGACTGGATGAAAGATTTTTCTTTTCTTGGTTTTATCAGGGATATTGGCAAGCATATCTCCATTAATTACATGATGTCCAAGGATTCTGTTAAGAAAAGACTGGAAACGGGCATATCATTTACAGAGTTTTCTTATCAACTGGTTCAGGGATACGATTTTCTTTTCCTGTATCAAAATAATAATTGCAAGCTCCAGATGGGAGGTTCAGACCAATGGGGTAATATTATCACCGGCACCGAACTGATCCGCAGGAAAACCGGAGGTGAAGCATTTGCCTTAACATGTCCCCTGATCACAAAAACAGATGGAGGGAAGTTTGGTAAAACAGAAAAAGGTAATATATGGCTTGACCCTGAAAGAACCTCACCGTATAGTTTTTACCAGTTCTGGCTGAATGTTTCAGATGAAGATGCTTCCAGATATACCCGGATATTCTCACTGTTATCTAAAGAAGAAATTGAAGCCCTGGAAAAAGAACAACAGAAGGCACCGCATATACGATCTTTGCAGAAAGCGCTGGCCAAAGACCTGACCATTCGCATACATTCTGAAGAAGACTATAACGCTGCTGTTGAAGCATCTCAGATCCTCTTTGGAAAAGGAACGACGGAAACACTGAAAAAGCTGGATGAAAAAATGTTACTTAGTGTTTTCGAAGGTGTACCGCAAAGTGAAGTATCAATCGATCATATCAAACAAGGTGTGCCAATTCTTGACTTCCTGGCTGTGAATACAAATATTTTCAGCTCCAAGGGAGAAGCAAGAAGGATGATCAAAGATAATGGAGTTGCTATAAATAAAGAAAAGATCAAAGATGATTTTATCATTTCAGGATCGGATCTTCTTAATCAGAAATATATCCTCGTACAAAAAGGGAAGAAAAACTATTTCCTGGTAAAAGTCCTGTGAAGAACTAATCTTCCATACTCCATTCTGCTCCGTCTTTGGTATCTTTTACCCGGATCTTTAATTTATTCAATTCATCCCTGATCTTATCGGATGTTGCATAGTCATTATTTGCCTTTGCTTCCTGGCGTATTTCGAGTATGGAATCGATGAGGCTGGCAAGCAGGTCGTCTTGTCTGCCTGATTTCCCTTCAAATGTAAGTCCTAAGATATCAAAAACGAATTCATTAAATATCTTTTTCAACAGGATCAAGTCTTTTTCATTTAAGCTTTCCTTACCGTCATTAACCGAATTTATGATCCTGACACCCTCAAACAAATGGGATATCAGCACCGGGCTGTTGAAATCATCGTTCATTGCATCGTAGCAATTCTTCTCAAGTTCTTCAATATTGACAGTGGATTGAGCGGCAGGTTTTAGTTTTTCCAGTGTTTCCATTGCGCTCATCAGTTTGCCAAATCCTTTTTCAGATGCCTGGAGAGCCTCATTTGAAAAATCCAATGTGCTGCGGTAATGAGCCTGGAGGATAAAAAACCGAATGGTCATCGGGCTGTATGCTTTTTCCAATAAATCATGTTGCCCTGAAAATAATTCGTTTAAAGAAACTGCATTATTCAGCGATTTACCCATCTTTTGGCCATTGATGGTAATCATATTATTATGTATCCAATACTTAACAGGTTCTTTACCGTTGGCAGCAACGGACTGTGCAATTTCAGATTCATGATGGGGGAAGAGCAGATCCATTCCGCCACCATGTATGTCAAAATATTCACCCAGGTATTTCGTGCCCATGGCTGAGCATTCCAGGTGCCAGCCCGGATAACCTATACTCCATGGAGAAGGCCACTTCATTATGTGCTCCGGTGTTGCTTTCTTCCATAAAGCAAAGTCAAAACTGCTTTTCTTTTCATCCTGGCCTTCGAGCTGGCGTGTATAGTTCAGCAGGTCTTCAATTTTCCTGCCCGAAAGGATCCCATATCTGTGCGACCGGCTGTATTTTTCGATATCAAAATAAACCGATCCGTTTTTTTCATAAGCATAGCCTGCATCCAGGATCTTTTTAACCATTTCGATCTGTTCAATAATATGGCCGGAAGCCCTGGGTTCAATACTCGGATGTTTCGTATTCAACTGGTCCATATTGGCATGGTAACGGTCAGTAAAATACTGCACAACTTCCATTGGTTCCAGTTGCTCCAGGCGGGCTTTTTTGGCAATCTTGTCTTCCCCTTCATCGGCATCATTTTCAAGATGTCCGACATCCGTAATATTCCTGACATACCGAACCTTATAACCCAAATGCTGCAGATAACGAAAAATAAGATCGAAGGTAATTGCAGGCCTGGTATGTCCAAGGTGTGCATCACCATAAACGGTAGGGCCACAAACATACATTCCTACCAAGGGGGGATTTAACGGCTCGAATAGTTCTTTTTTCCTCGACAGGGTATTGTGGATAAACAATTTATTTTCCATGAGGATAATTATTTCAACATACCGAGTTCCTTGCCAACTTTAACAAAGGCTTCGATTGCTTTATCAATATGGTGCATTTCATGTCCGGCTGAAATCTGCACTCTGATCCTGTCTTTTCCTTTTGGCACAACAGGGAAAGAGAATGCAATAACGTAAACATCTTCCTTCAGCATCATATCAGCAAATTGAACCGCCAATTTTGCACTTTCAGGATATTTACCGAACATTATCGGCACAATAGGATGATCTCCCGGTACGATATCAAATCCTGCTTCTGTCATCTTCTCCCGGAAATACCTTGTATTATTCTCCAGTTTATCACGCAAAGCTGTGTTAGAGGACAACAGATCCATTACCTTGATAGTAGCTCCTACAACTGCCGGAGCCACTGTATTAGAGAACAGATATGGGCGGGCTTTGTTTCGCATCCAGTCGATGATTTCCTCACGTCCTGAAATACATCCGCCGGACGCACCTCCCAGCGCTTTTCCAAACGTGGTGGTGATGATGTCTATCCTTCCCATTACATTTCTGTATTCATGTGTGCCTCTACCCGTTTTACCCATGAAACCTGAGCTATGGCTGTCATCAACCATAACAAGAGCATCATATTTTTCTGCCAGGTCACAAATCTCATCTAACCTGGCAATAGCACCATCCATGCTAAACACACCATCAGTTGCAATCATCCTGAAGCGGCAGTCTTGGGCTTCTTTCAGGCATCTTTCAAGACCTTTGCCTTTCTTACCAGTAGCGGGATCCTCTTCTTCCACATCCCTCATATCACTGTGATTGTAGATCCAGCGTTGGGCCTTGCACAAACGAATACCGTCGATGATAGAGGCATGATTCAATGCATCG
>JAUWGC010000185.1 GCA_030606625.1 Bacteroidales bacterium
AAAATTAAGGTTTTTTTTAATCAATTTGTGAAACTATGTTCTATATTTGCCCCAAATTTATATCTGTATGATAATAGGAATAGATATTGGCGGAACAACAACGGATATTGTCGGACTTAAGGGATCGAAAATAATTAACCCACTGACAGTAAAAGCAGATGATCCTGTTACTTCAGCAGCCGGTGCTCTTGGAAAATTCCTTGAAGCTATAGGCGCTTCGTTGAATGAAGTAGCTACTATTGCTGCAACAGGTGTGGGTTCAAATGAAGTGAAGCCCAAATTATTTGGGATTCCGGTGGTAAAAGTCGATGAATTTACTGCAATTGGAACAGCAGGTTCCTTTTTATCTGGTGTTGACAAAGGTGTTGTTGTAAGCATGGGAACAGGAACTGCAATTGTTACTGTTAATGAGAATGGAATTAAACACTGGGGCGGAAGTGGAGTTGGCGGTGGGACATTGCTTGGTTTAGCAAGAAAAATGCTTAATATCACCAACCTGAAAACATTAGTTGATATGGCATCCAGGGGAAATCTTAATCGTGTTGATCTGACAGTAGGAGATATCGCCGGAAGACCAATAAACAATCTTCCGGAATCTACCACTGCTTCTAACTTTGGAAAACTGGCTGACGAAGCTACCGACAAAGATGTTGCACTTGCAATTTTAAACCTTGTCGGACAAACTATAGGAGTATTAGGTATTGCTGCTGCTCATGCAAATAATTTAGAAACAATAATTCTCACCGGAAAATTAACAAGTATCAAACCTTTAAAAGGAATTCTTAACCGTGTGGCGGATCTTCACAAAACAAAATTCATAATACCTGAAAATGCAGATTTTGCCACGGTAATTGGAGCAGCAATTACACTTGCAAATGGAAATGTAAAATAAACTTCTTCCCTTTTGACTAATCCTTTATAGCTTCATTATTGGTTATATCCAGAATTTTATAATCCGTAGTAAATTTCAGCATTCGAAAATGGTTATTTGCATAACCACCATGTGAATTCACCCTTTTAAATTCAAAATCAGCTTCAAGCAACTGTGGTTTATAATCTTTGTGACATCGGAGAAAATGATCACCATACCTTGATAATCCGCTTATAAAATAATAGGCAATGTCATATCCCTTCCAAGCATAACTGAATTGATCTGGTTCGGTATTGAAATTATGCTTGTATTTCCTGAGAAAATTCCTCACCCTGTAATTATCGTAGTTTATGAAAAAAGGCGTAAATACCTGTACGCCAAGGTCATAAAAATATTTCAATTCAATATTCCTGAATTTCATCCAGGTTGGATAACCAAGGACTGTGATCGAATACTCTTCCGAAAAGGTATGCAAACTTGCCAGAATCTCACTTGCAAAAGTCTCCTGCCCTGATGGAACAATAATCAGGTTCTCAACCTGCTTTGAAAGAGAATGTTCAACACTATTTATTGTATCATTTGCAGTAAAATCCTCATTATAAACAATCTCTTTAAAAATTACCTCATCAAAGAATGTACGATAGGCAAAATACCTGAACAAATTTCTCTTTAAGGTAAAAATATTATCCTCTTCACGCAAATCGCCTGAATGGATCAATACAATATTATATTTATGATAATTAGAAACATAGCTGGCAAGTTTTTCAAATTCTGCATCAATAGTTGGAACTATCTGAAAAAGGTATGGATTGGATTCAGTTAGATTCCCTTTGGATGATAAAGGGGAAACAATTGGAATTCGCAAATTCATTGCATAAGGTGCTATTATAGATAAATTATATTGATAGACTGGTCCGATTATCAGGTCCATCCCCGATAGATCATTCATTTCAACAATTTCCCTGACAACTGAAGTATCAGCTTCTGTATCAAAACAAAAAAGTTCAACCGATATTCCTTCTTTTTGTAAAGAATCAAGAGCTAACTTCACTCCCATAATAAAATCAAGAAAGTATGTACTACGCGGATATACCCATGTCTCATCTCTTTTAATAATCTCCATTATCTTTTCGCCATGGTCATCCACCTTAGATGAGTCGATATAGGACCTTTCACTATTTTCATCCAGATAAAACGGCAGAAATAGTGCAACTTTCAATGTACGATTAGAAATATCCGGCAGCGATGCACAAAATATACCTGAAGTCTCTTCCTCATATTCTGCATCTTTTACTATCAGGTATGTTGAATCCGGAGATTCCTTCGAAAAGGGAATCCTGAGATACTGCCCGGTTTTTAGTCCCCATCTCAATCCTACATTAGCTTTCTTCAATTCCCTAACTGAAATACCATATCTCTTTGAGAGGGCATAAATTGTCTCTTTCTTTTTTACCTTGTGGAAAATATAATCCTGTTCAGAAAACTCAAATTTTTGTTCCCTCACCTGGTATTTTCTCTTGGGTATCTTTATTATAGTTCCAACAGCAATGTCATCTATTTTGATATCAGGATTATTATCCAGAATTACCTCAACAGTAGTATCAAATTTTTTTGCAATAAAATAAACAGTTTGACCGGATTCAATTTCGTAGAAAATAAAATCTTCAGTCTCACCCGGCATTTTATGTTCAGGCTTTTCAGGATAAATCGGGATTTTCAATGCTTGACCAGGCCTTAAACCAAATGCAACAGTTGGATTTTCTCTTGATATCTCCTTTTGAGAAACTTTGTAAACTTTACTTATGGAAAAAAGAGTTTGTCCCTTTTTTACAACATGTATATAATAAGGTTTCCCTTCCAAAAGTATTTTATCCGTTGACCGTTCAACATGTACAACATTTTCCTGC
>JAUWGC010000115.1 GCA_030606625.1 Bacteroidales bacterium
AGTGTTTTCCTGAAATTGGGTTTGAAATGTTCAGCCAATTGATAATACTTCAGATACGGGTAAACCAGAGAATCGTTATCCAGAAACATGGAAGAACTGTATTCATTATTAATGCGCATCAGCCTGATAGGCTTCCCGGTATACCAGTCAACTGATTCATATATCATCACCCTGTTATAACGCGTATCTATATCAATATAGGAGAGTTCCCTTGAATTAAACCTTATATTGTAAAAAAGCAGGATACCTAATAAAACCAGTCCGAAAACAACAGATGTAAAATATTTGCTCAGAATAAAAATCGTCAGGGCAACAATGATCAATAAAAAGGCATTGAAAAAAAGAATATTAGTACTGCCAATGGAAGGGATCAGGAAAAAACCTGCCAAAAATGTTCCGATGATGCTACCTATGGTTGATATAGCATATAGATTCCCTACTGTTTTACCGGATGTCTTAATATCTCTGATCTTCAATTTAACTGCATATGGGGTAACCATGCCCAGAAGTATGCTGGTTGGAGCAAATAAGCATAAGGACGCAATAATCGACTGTGTTCGAATTCCCCCGAAAAGCCCGGGCAAATTTCTTAAAACAATGTCTTTGCCCGTAATTGTCAATCCAATAAATAATGCAGCCAGCAGTATGATCCAGGATAGCAATATATATGAGGGTTTTTTGTCTGCAATAATTCCACCCAACCAGTAACCAAGGCTTAAACTTCCAAGTATGATTCCAATCAGGCTGGTCCAGACAAAAATGGATGTTCCCAGATATGGGCCCAGAATTCTTGATCCAACGATCTCAAAGATCATAACAACAACCCCGCAGACGAAAACGACAAATTCAAGTAAGAATTTTTTCATACTTATTTATTGTTTTATTATCCCGAAAACTTTCACCTTTCACCTTTTAAACTTCACGACTAAAGGAAGTCTACAATGACCGAATACCAAAAAACCACATTAGTCCATGTAAAGATCAATAAGCCCCTCCGGTGCCTGAATAGTAATTTGATGACTTATTTTATCAACGTTAAGTATAATTTCATCAACAAGCGGAATCAATATTTCTTTTTTCCCATAACTGATCTGTAAAAGAGATTGTTCCGGCTGGTCAATAACCTGTTTCACCCTGCCGATCTCCCCTTTTTCTTTATCAACAACTGTAAAACCGATGATTTCACAGGACAAGAATTGGTCCTGTTTTAAATCCAGCATGTCAGTCAAAGGGAGGTAAATATTTTTGCCAACCAATTCCCGTGCCTGTTCGGGAGTATTAATGTCCTCAAGTGAGACGATAGCATATGCTTCCTTAATGCGAATTGAATCAATATGGAAAGGGATCAGCCTTTCTTCAATCTCAATGAATACAAATTCAAGGCCGGTATACCCAGATGAATCATCAACATTAAATAAAAAGACCATCTCACCAGTAGTTCCCTGTGATTTAACAATCGTTCCAATATTATATGCTTCCGATTTTTCCATTCAGATCCGGTCTGTCTGTCAAAATTACAAAAATTCAGTTGGTAGTCAATTAGAAATAGGTAGTGGACAAAACTTACTGTTGACTGTCGACTGTCAATTGTCGATTGTCGACTTCTTATCGGATTATCTAATGCTTTAAATAGAATATTCACAACTTGAAAAACAAGCACTATTAATTAAGATAAACAGATTTATCTTTACTTCTTTTCTTCTTGCTCTTTTTCTTTGTTTTCAGCAGCAGGAGCTTTCCGGCTTATTTCCGCTCCGGGTTTTCCAGCTTTCTTTTTTTCTTCAGGCTTTTCAGTCTTTACTTCTCCGGATGTTATTTCTTTTTCTTTGGCTTCCGCCTTGGTTTCCTGTTTGGGTCCTTCAGCTTTAGGTTCTTCCTTAGTTTTTTCTTCAGCTTTAGGCTCTTCCTTAGTCTTTTCTTCAGCCTTAGGCTCTTCTTTAGCTTTTTCTTCAGCCTTGGTTTCTTTAGTTTTTATTTCTGCCTGAGGTTCATCGGTTTTCTGTTCTTCTTCAACAGGCTTACCTTCCTTTTTTACATCATCCTGAACAGCTTCAGTAGCTGCTGGTTTTTCAACAGGTGCTTCCTGCACATCAGCGGTGGTTTGTTCTTCCTGGATTTCAGCCTTGACTTCTTTTAATTTTTTTTCCGTTTCAGCAATTTTTTTCTTTGCTATTTCCTGGGCTCTGGCTTCTTTGATCTGTTTTTCTGCTTCAAAACGTTTTTTCTGTTCTTCTTTCTCATCCAGTATACTTTCTTTGATCTTGTTACTGATTTTTTCCTGTTTTTCTTTCAACCAGGCTTGAAATTTTATTTCTGCCTGTTCTTCAGTCAAAGCACCTTTTTTAACACCCTTCAATAAATGGCTTTTGTAAAGTGCACCTTTGAATGACAAAATTGCTCTAACTGTATCCGAAGGCTGTGCCCCAACCAGAAGCCAGTTGACCGCCCTGTCAAATTTGAGGTTAATTTCTGCCGGATTTGTAATCGGGTTGTATGTGCCAATTTTTTCGATATATTTTCCATCACGTGGTGCACGACCATCCGCAATTACAATGTGGTAAAAAGGTTTCCCTTTCTTCCCTTTCCTTTGTAATCTTATTCTCGCTGGCATATATTAAAAGTTTTAATGTATGAATATTGCTTTTAAAAATGGGGTGCAAATATCCGATTATTTTTTAAAATAAAAAAGGAAATCAATTATTATTTAATCCGTTCATTAAGGCAAAGAAGTGATTTGTGGAATAGGTTGTAGGTTGCGGGTTGTAGGTTGCGGGTTGCGGGATTGTCTATTACTGATTATTGGTCAGTTGTTCAAAAAACAAAATATTTATTTATCAACATTCATTTTTTAAAATGTCATTTTATATAATTTTGCTATCCGGTTTAGATCAGAACGCCAAATTATCCTTTTAATAAACAATGCCTGACTTTACACATTTACATGTGCATACCCAGTTTTCCATTTTAGATGGAGCCTGCAAGATACCTGTTTTGATTGATACGGCCAAAGCCTTGGGAATGGATGCCCTGGCTATCACCGACCATGGTAATCTTTTCGGAGCGCTGAAATTTTTCATTGAAGCAAAAAAGAAGGGGATAAAACCGATCATCGGTTGTGAGATGTATGTGACAGCAAAAAGCAGGTTTGATAAATTTGATAAAAGCTACAGGAGCGGATACCATTTGATTCTGCTAGCAAAAAATCTGCAAGGATACAGAAACCTTTCAAAACTTAGTTCACTGGGATATCTGGAAGGATTTTATTATACACCCAGAATTGACAAGAAATTATTGAAAAAATACCATGAAGGATTGATTGCTTCATCTGCATGTCTTGGTGGAGAGATACCGGAAACCATTATAAAACACGGAGAACAAAAGGCCGAAAAAGCATTGCAGGAGTATCTTGATATCTTTGGTGAGGATTTTTACCTGGAACTGACTAACCATGGATTACAGGAACAAAAAACAGTAAATGAGGTTTTACTGAAATTTGCAAAGAAATACAACATAAAGGCTATTGCGACAAATGACGTACACTTTATAAAAAAAGAAGATTTCGAAGCCCATCACATTCTTATTTGCCTGAATACCGGCAAGGATCTGGAGGATGAATCTGGCATGCATTATACAGGACAGGAATATTTCAAAACACAAGAAGAGATGGCTGAACTGTTTGAAGACAATCCTGAAGTTATAGCTAATACAAGGGAAATAGTCGATAAGGTTGAAGATTACGAGATCATTACTGATAAAGTAATATTACCGTGTTTTCCGCTACCGAAGGGATTTTCCACTGAGAATGAATATCTCAAGCATTTAACCTATGAAGGTGCTAAAAAGTTATATCCGGAAATTACTAAAGAGCTACAGCAACGGATTGATTTTGAGTTGTCAGTAATCAATCAGATGGGCTTTCCGGGTTATTTCCTTATCGTGCAGGATCTAATTGCTGAGGCAAGGAAGATCGGAGTTATTGTTGGTCCCGGGAGGGGTTCTGCAGCAGGTTCTGCGGTTGCTTATTGCACAGGAATAACCAATATTGATCCGATAAAATATAACCTTTTGTTTGAAAGATTCCTGAATCCCGAACGTGTTACTATGCCAGATATCGATGTTGATTTTGATGATGAGGGACGTGAGAAGGTTCTGGATTACGTTGTGAAGAAATACGGAGAAAACCGTGTAGCCCAGATAGTAACTTTTGGAACCATGGCAGCACGACTGGCCATCAGGGATGTAGCCCGTGTTTTAAGGCTGCCCCTGCCGGATGCTGACCGCATTGCAAAACTTGTTCCTGAACGTCCCGGAGTCACATTGGAAAAAGCATACAAGAATGTCAAAGAGCTGGCTGATATTAAAAAGGAAGGTAAAGAATTAGAGAAAAAAACACTGATTCTTGCAGAAACACTGGAAGGTTCAGCAAGACATACCGGCACCCATGCTTGTGGTGTGATCATTGGCCCGGATAACCTGATCAACCATATCCCTCTCAGTACAGCAAAGGACTCCAAACTGATAGTTACGCAATATGATGGCAAATTAGTGGGATCTGTCGGTATGTTGAAAATGGATTTTCTCGGTTTGAAAACCCTTTCTATTATTAAAGATGCCATTAATAACATTCATCAACGCCATGGCATCAAGATAAATATCGATAGTATTCATCTGGACGATACAAAAACCTTTGAACTATATCAAAGGAGTGATACCATTGGCACTTTCCAGTTTGAATCGGAGGGAATGAGAAACTATCTCAAGGAACTTAAACCTACTAATATTGAAGATCTGATAGCCATGAATGCCCTTTACAGGCCAGGGCCAATGAACTATATACCGATATATATTAGCAGGAAACATGGCAGGGAAAAGGTTGAGTATTCTCATCCGCTTATTGAAGACATCCTGAAACCAACATACGGGATCATGGTTTACCAGGAACAGATCATGCAAACCGCTCAGATCATGGCAGGCTTTTCACTTGGTAAAGCAGATATCCTTCGTAGAGCTATGGGAAAGAAAGACCCGAATACAATGGCTGCACAAAAGGTTGCGTTTATCAAAGGAGCAAAGAAAAAAGACATATCAGAAGAGAAAGCCGAAGAGGTTTTCACCATCATGGAGAGGTTTGCTGAGTATGGATTTAACCGGTCACATTCGGCAGCTTACTCGGTAATCGCCTACCATACTGCTTACCTGAAAGCCCACTACCCCGCCGAATATATGGCCGCTGTCCTGACTCACAATATCCACGATATAAAAAAAATAACTTATTTCATCGATGAATGCAAGCGGCAGGATATTGATGTGCTGGGGCCAGATATAAACGAGAGCAGCCTGGATTTTATGGTAAACCAGAATGGACAAATTCGTTTTGGACTGGGCGCTGTCAAAGGTATAGGTGAAAGTGCTGTTAAGGCTATCGTGGATGAAAGAAACAAGAATGGCCCATATAGAAATATCTTTGATTTCTCCAAACGGGTCAATCTCCGTGCCGTAAATAAAAGATGCTTTGAAGCTCTTGCTATGGCAGGTGGATTTGATAACTTCGAAGGAACACACAGAGCTCAGTACTTTTTTCGCGAAAATACTGACGACACTATCTTCCTTGAAAAGGTCATTAAGCATTCGGCCAGCTACCAGGAAAAACAAAATACAGCCCAGCAATCTCTTTTTGGCGATGAATCAAACTCGATATTTGATGACCCTGAAATACCACAGTGTGACCCCTGGTCAAAACTTCAGCAACTGAAAAACGAGAAAGAGGTAACAGGTTTTTATATGTCAGGACATCCACTGGATGATTACAAGATAGAAATGGAAAATTTTTGTAACGTGGCACTGCTGGAACTAAATGAGGATTTAAAAAGCTATATGAACAAAAACATCACATTCGCCGGTATAGTCACTTCTTCCACACACAGAACAACCCAATCCGGACGGCCTTTTGGAACTTTTATCCTTGAAGATTTTACGGACTCCAAACAGTTTGCTATTTTTTCAGAGGATTACCTCAAAATGAAGCATTTTTTAGTTCCGGGATCATACGTATTAGTCAAGGCACGGGTACAATACCGGTATAATTCTGAAACCCAGCTTGAGGTTAAGATCACAAATATGAATCTGTTACCTGAAACTATTGATAAATTTGCCAGGGATATCACCCTCAAAATAGCCAGTGAAGATATCAATGATGAATTTATTGTTGAAATCCAACGATTGATCAAGGCAAATGCAGGTAAATGTAGTGTGAAGTTCAGGATCTATGACCAGAAGGAAAATACCACACTGGAAATGAAGGCAAGAAATAGCAGGGTTAATGCATCACAATTTGTCCGGGAAATTAGAAAGTTTCCGTTTATTGAATTTAAATTGAATTGAATGATGATATTCCATTCCCCCTTCGGGGAAATGGGTTTGGGAAATAAAATAATAACCAAACTGATCAGTTGCTAAAATAAATTTATATTTTTGGAGTTTGATTTTTTTAATTATTAATTCAAGTATTATGTCATTAGAAATCACCGATACTAATTTTGAAGAACTGGTACTTAAATCTGATAAACCTGTGATCATTGATTTCTGGGCTGAATGGTGCGGGCCATGCAGAATGGTTGGACCTATTGTCCAGGAAATTGGTAATGAATACCAGGGAAAAGCAATAGTGGGAAAAGTAAATGTTGATGAAAATCCTGAAATTACAGTAAAATTCGGCATTCGTAATATTCCGACTATATTGTTCTTCAAGAATGGAGAAATAGTTGATAAACAGGTGGGAGCTGTTCCCAAACAAGTCCTCGCCACAAAACTTGAATCCATATTATAGGGAAAAAATGAAATAAAGGGGATTAATCAAAAACATTGATCCCCTTTTTAACAATATCCTATTTACATGACCTATTCAATTGACCTGAACCGGCTCCAGCAATTCGGCTCCCTGGAATTCATAGCCAAACAGGTTGTTGAAGGCTTTATCACCGGCCTTCACAAAAGCCCTTTCCATGGTTTTTCAGTTGAATTTGCCGAGCATAGATTGTATAATACCGGAGAATCCATTAAACATGTAGATTGGAAATTATATGGAAGGACTGATAAATTATTTGTAAAACGTTATGAGGAGGAGACAAATTTACGTTGTCAGATCATTATTGATAATTCTTCCTCTATGTACTTTCCAGTCAAGGATAAACTGTCAATTGATAATCCCAATAAGATAACATTCTCCATTTATGCTGCAGCAGCAATCATTCAGTTATTGAAAA
>JAUWGC010000103.1 GCA_030606625.1 Bacteroidales bacterium
ATATCCTTTATTCACCCTATTTACCCTATTTACCATATTCACCCTATTCACCCCATTCACCCTATTCACCCTATTTACCATATTCACCCTATTCACCCCATATACCAATAGATAACTCATTCCGGTAAAAGTAAACAAGGTATCCAATCCAAAATAATTTGTGACCATTGGATAACTATTAACGTATAACACATCGTGATTAAAATAATACTTTTGTAATCTGAATAATTACAATATTCCATCTATGAATAAAAACAAACTTAAACTCACAATTCCAAATAATCTCAAATATCTGCCCATTGTGCTGAATGTTGTCAGGAATGTGGCGGAAAGCATGGGATTTGATAAAAATGAAATTACAAAGCTTGAAGTCGGTGCCGAGGAAGCGGTTTCCAACGTGATCAAATACGGTTTCCCTGAAGAAGAAGATGCAAATTTTGACGTGATCCTTGAATCCCTTCCTTTGGGGCTTAAGATCATCATCAAGGAAAAAGGTTTACCTTTTGACCCTACCCTGATCCCTAAATTTTCAAAGAAAACCCTCGAAAGAGATTTGAAAGCCAGAGGCCTTGGAACGTATCTGATGAATCAATGTATTGATGAAGTAACTTATCATAACCTGGGAAAAGAAGGAATTGAGACACACCTTTTCAAACATCTGAACAATAAACAGATCCACCAGATGATGGATATTGATGAACTGAGTGATGTTGATAAGGAAAAATCTGAAGAACAACTGCCCAAAGGATCTGTTAAATTTTCCATACGGAGGATGAAGCCTGAAGAGGCAGTAGAAGTGTCAAAATGCGCATACAGTTCATATGGCTATTCCTATATTAATGAAGATATTTATTATCCCGACCGTGTCAGGGAACTGAACAAGACTGATGAGCTGATCTCATTCGTGGCTGTGACAGATAAAAACGAGATCATAGCACATAGTGCTTTGGAGCAGGAAAATAAGGAAAAGATACCGGAACTTGGCGCTGCCTTTACAAAGCCAAAATACAGGGGACAGGGCTGCTTAAACGCACTGACAATTGAAATATTAAGTGAAGCAAGAAGAAGAAACCTGACCGGAGTGTATGCCCTGGCAATAACTACCCATCCATTCTCACAGAAAACATTAATCAAATTTGGGTTTAAGGATTGTGCCATAAAAATATCGAGTGGTGGGGAACGAACTTATAAGGGAATTGAACAAAAAATCATCCAGCGTGAAAGTGTGATGTTCATGTTTTATTATACAAAACAACCCAAAAATCATATACTGTATGTTCCGAAACATCACAAGGAAATGATTAAAGGTATTTACGATCACCTCGGTGTATCCCCTGAAATCATCATCCCTGAAAAGAAAATTGAATTCCCGGAAAATCCTGCATCCACACATGTAAAAAGCAATCAAAGAAGTAAGACTGCTGATATAATGGTTGACAGTTATGGTATAGATATTATGGACATCGTAAAAAGAAACCTGAAAGCGATATGTTTGCTGAGGTTTGAAACCATATACCTGTATCTGAAACTGGATAATCCGATTACTGCATTGTTAACAGAGGAGTTCGAAAAAATGGGGTTTTTCTTTTCCGGTATCATGCCGGGAAGTACGGGAAATGATGAACTGATCCTGCAATACCTTAATAATTATGTTATCGATTACAGCCAGCTGAAAATAGCTTCCGACAAAGGCAATGAAATGCTGGCCTATATCAGACAACGTGATCCAAACCTAAAGAAATGAAAAAAACATTAACTTTAGCTATTCTAACATTTGCAGCCATCGGCACAATATTGGGAATAACTAATTCCCTGAGAAATGAAGAGAGTATAAAAGCACAAATTATGCAAAATACAGATGACATCTCAACAATCCCGGTTAAAGATTTAAGCATCACGGTTTGTTTCGACAATAACCCATATGAGAAAAAATTAAAAACTTCATGGGGTTTCTCCTGCCTTATCAGGGGAACCGAAAAAACCATTCTTTTTGATACAGGCGGAGATGGTTCAATATTGTCAGCAAACATGGAAACCTTAGGTATTGATCCTGAAGAAATAGATCTGATAGTACTTTCTCATATTCACGGAGATCATGTAGGAGGATTGAATAGTTTTCTTGAAAAAAACCCCGAAGTTGTTATATACATGCCTGAATCATTTCCAAATGGTTTCAAAGATAAAGTGAAAGAATTTGGTTCAGAAGTAATTGAAGTTCAGGAACCTGTAAAGATCTGTAAAGGGGTTTACTCTACCGGTGAACTTGGAACATATATTATAGAGCAATCCTTGTTTCTTAATACTGAAAGAGGATTGATCGTAGTAACCGGATGTGCACATCCCGGTATTGTAAAAATCGTTAATAAAGCAAAAGATATTATTAATAATGATGTGCTTCTGGTGATAGGTGGTTTCCATTTGTCTGGTAATAGCAAAGGCGAAATAAAAAATATTATTTCCGGTTTCAGAAACTTAGGAGTGTGCTATGCCTGCCCTACTCATTGTTCGGGAGACATGGCAAGACAATTGTTTAAAGAGGAATATGGTGAGAATTATATAAATGTTGGTGTGGGAAAAGTAATAACTGTAGATAGTTTATAGTTTTGAGTTTACAGGGATTCATCCGGGAAATCTACCGACTGCCCACTGCCGTCCCGATACACTCGTTCCTCGCTATCGGGATCTCCGTTTCACTCCGAACTTACTGTCAACTGTCGACTGTCGACTTCCTAAAGGTCCAATTTCTTCCTGATATGTTTTGGAATGGCATTTTTGTTAACCATGGCCGACATTGTTTTATACCTCACAAAAGGTTCTGAAGCATAAAAATATCCTTCATAGTCATTGCCGGTAGTTCCCCAGGAATTTTTCACCAGGTAATATTTATTGCCGTTCTGATCTTCGGCAATGCCTGTGATCAGCATTCCGTGGTCATCGGTGGTTTCATAATCGTCAAATGCTTTCTGACGCATTTCCTGGGTGATCTCCTTTTCCTTTCCGGGCTCGTCGAAACTGTATAGCATTTTATCTTTTTCCTTGGTAGTAAGTTTTTCCCATTTTTCCCTTTCTGTCCCGGTCATATCCTCAAGATCAGCTTCAGGAACTACGGCTACCCCGTTTTTCCATGAAAAGCCTTTCTCACTAACATCCGCACCCCAGGCAATAGTGTATCCATTGTCAATAGCATAATCAAAAACCTCAATCAATTCATCCAAAGGAAGATTGTATACCGGGGCATACATCCAGTTATCCGGTATCTCCAGGACAAATTCTTCATAAAAAGGATGGTGGGTATAAGAAGTCAGTTCCACATAATCATCCAAATTCAGGCCAAGCATTTCTGCAAAACTTTTTGGTGTATACTCAACACCATTATAGGTAAATTTCCCGGGATATTCTCCAAGGTAAACATCGAGTGTTCCGGAAAACCCTTCAAACCATACCGGGGTAAGTTTTTTATTCTTGTTTTTGATCACTGCATCGATATATGCACGTAGTATTGCGTCCATCTCCCCATGTATATGATTTTCCTCACCGATAACTTTACCATCATATACTTCTTCAGGCACGATGCCATAATTTTCCGAAATCATGATTACATCACTAAATCCTCCTCCTCCGGAAAAATTGATCTTTCCATGAAAACGAACATATTTTTTTGCCTTTTCTTCATAGGCATTCCTTGAGATAAACATATCGGAAAGGTCAAACGTATCTTTCCCCATCCTCAATAACTCAGCTTCCAATAACCCAAGGCCTGAAAAACTCCAGCATGTACCTGACTTATACTGGTTTTCAACGGGTGTTGCCGCCACTTCCTTGATAATTGTAAACTGATATCCTTCTTTTTCTTTTTCTTTATCTTCAGTATCATCCTGAGCGAAAATCGCAGCACTGCCCAGTACGAATGCCAGTAACAGTAAAATAATCTTAATTATTTTCATAGTATAATTATTTTATTTATAATTTAAAAACAAATATAGGAAAATAACTTTCTCTTTTTACTCCTTGTTTTTCGACAATCCACTCCCTGCAAGTGATAGTATAATATATAAAAAGATAATACAAGGTATCGCTGCAAATCCAAGAACAATAAATAGTATCACTGACAGGGCAAGTATGATATACTGGTATTTAAAGGCTTTCCAGGAAAGGGATTCATACTTAAACGAGATAAGGCTTATTCTTGAAATCATCAGGAAACACAGTAATAATATCATTCCGGTCAGTACATAAGCATTTTGAAAAATAAAAAGCACCCACTGAGGTCCATCTGAATATTGATTTAAAATCAGAGGGAACGAAGCGATCATTATGGCGTTTGCCGGTGTCGGCAATCCCCTGAACCGGGTTTCAGCTTTTTCATGAATATTAAACCTTGCCAGCCGGACAGCTGAAAATACAGGGATTAGAAATGATATTAATGGCAAAATATAGATCCCATCGATCTTAAATTCGGGAAGATAATCAGATTTTATCAGTAAAATATACATGATAAATGCAGGTGCTATACCAAAGGATACCAGGTCTGCAAGTGAATCCAGCTCTCTGCCCAATTCACTTCGGGCATTCAACCATTTTGCCAAAGCTCCATCCAAAAAATCAAGAACAACCGAAATAAAGATCAGGTAAGCTGCCCAGGCAATATTATAAAATGCCAGAAGTATTGAAAGACATCCAATAAACAGGTTTAAAAGTGTAATAAGATTAGGTATATTTCTTTTCAATTTCATCTCTTTGTTAAAAACACATTAAAGATAAAAATTAAACACTCAACCCCCAAGTTCAGTTTCCCGCTTAACATATACACGTTTTGAAATCCAAATACTGAATTCATATAGAAGCAACAGAGGGATACATACCATGATCTGGCTAAAGATATCCGGGGGAGTAATAATTGCTGATAAAACCAATATGATGATAAGCATATATTTCCTTTTCTTCCGCATAAAAGAGGGAGTTAAAATCCCAACTTTTGTTAAAAAATAGACCAGGATGGGAAGTTCAAAAACCAGCCCGACAGAAAAAGTCACCGAAACAACCGTGCTGATATATGAACTCAGGGATATCCGGTTTGCTACAAAATCACTGACCTGGTATGTGCCAAGGAAATGGAGTGTCAATGGAACAATTAGAAAATAACTAAACAAAACACCCAGAAAAAACAATGCTGAGCATGCAATTACGCCACTTCCTGAGTATTTTTTTTCCTTTTGTTTGAGTGCCGGTTTTACGAATCTCCATATCTCCCATAAAATGTACGGAAAGGCAACAATAATACCTACCACGATAGATACATACATATGTGTCAGAAACTGGCCTGACATCTTGATATTTATAATCTGAAATTCAAAATCATCAAAACATAATGCTCCAACTGATAATATTTCCGATAATTTGCACAATAACCTGTTTGTAATGAACTCCGAATCACGGGGTGCCAGGATAATTTGATCAAAAATGACTTCCCTGTTCAGAAAAGCAATGATCGCCAGAATAATTACTGCCACCAAAGGTCTCACGATGTGCCATCTCAACTCCTCAAGGTGCTCCCAGAACGACATTTCTTTCTGCGAATCGGACTTTTTCGTCTTTTTATCAGACATCACTTTCGCCATAATTTATTATTTCCAAAAGACAATGATCAGGCCAGGCTAACCATTATTATTTATACTTACGTGTCAAAAATAATAAAACCTTTGGGATTTGTTATTGTTAGTTGTTATTGATTGTTATTAGTTGTAGGTTTTCTAACTTTTATCTTTTTACTTTTGTCTTTTATCTTTATCAGTGACCAGGAATAAAAACTTATTTTTCAACATGACCGGCAGACTAACAAGATTATTATTATTATTTCCGATATATCTCAGGTTAAGAAGTGATATCAGAAGGCAAAAGTCTTATCTTGCTTCAGTTTTGAACAAAGACATCACCGGGGCCAAAAGATCAGATGATGGCACCCTGGATGAACAGGACTTTGACAAGATCAAAAACTATTACGGATTTGGGGTACCTGCCATTGTCGGAGAAAGTTTCTGTACTCTGAGAGGAAAGAAGATGTCAGAAAAGGAAAGGACAGCATGCACATACCAGGGTGCATTAACCGGCCTTTATGATGATTTCTTTGACAAGACCAATCTGACGGATGACCAGATCAAAAGCATGATGAATGATCCTTTTGCTTATCAGCCGGACTCATCCCTGGAGAAACTTTTTATATATTTTTTGCGGAAGGTTCATGAACATATTTCTGATAAATTTTTATTCAATAAGGCATTCAATGATGTCTTTAATGCACAAAAGGACAGTCTGAAACAAGTGGATCCCGGTCTGTCAGAGGAAAAGATCACAGAGATCACTTTCAGGAAAGGCGGCTTTTCGTTACTTTTCTACAGAAGCGCTTTCGACCATCCTTTTGTTGAAGGGGAAAAAGAGGCGATTTTTCAGCTTGGTGCACTAATGCAACTTGGTAATGATATTTTTGATGTTTACAAAGACCATCAGCAGAATATCCGGACACTGTTAACCATCAATAAAGATATTGACAGGGTTCGTAAGGTATTCAGGGAACAGATGGATAAATCTTTTAAAAGCATCAAAAAATTGCCATACCATAAAAGAGACAAGCTTGCCTTTTTATATAAAATATCATTAGGTATCAGCCGGTGCTATGTTTGCCTCGACCAACTTGAAGCATTGCAGCAAAAAAATCAAAATATTTTTGATCCGGAAAAACATACCGGAAAAGAACTGATATGCGATATGGAGCAATGGATTAATATGTACAGGTCAGCAATGTATTTTGTTAAATACAAGATCTAATACAGCACAGGACTGCAAAAAATACTGTTGCGGGTTACGAGTTACTGGTCACTGATCACTGGTCACTGGTCACTGGTTACTGATCACTGGTCACTGGTCACTGGTCACTGATCACTGGTCACTGATCACTGGTCACTGGTTATTACAAATTTTAAGGAAAGAACAAACAACTATCCCCATAACTCAGAAAACGAAAATCATTGTCAAGGGCATACTGGTATGCTTTTCTCCAATTTTCACCTATTAAAGCCGCAACCAGCAATAATAATGTACTTCCTGGCATATGGAAGTTAGTGATCAAACCGTTCACTATCTTAAAATCATATCCGGGTAAAATGATTAATCTGGTTGTGCCCGGTAGCGCGTCAAGGTTTTGGTCACACATATATGATTTTACTGCCTGCAGGGCATCTGATACGGAAATTCCCCTGTCATATTCATTATTGTATGGGTCCCACTGCCCGATATGGAATTCATGATCATTGTCCTTATCAATAAGCAGCTTTACACCAAACCAATAAATACTTTCCAGTGTTCTTGTACTGGTTGTTCCAACAGCTACAATAGTATTATCCGGATTTTCTGTCAGTTGTTCCAGTAATTCCCTGTCAATCACGATCTTTTCCGTATGCATCTCATGATCACGTATATCCGGAGCACTAACCGGTTTGAATGTTCCTGCTCCAACATGCAGGGTAAGTTTCGCCGATTTTATATTTTTTTTACCCAGATTTTCAAAGACCTTCTCAGTAAAATGCAAACCGGCAGTGGGTGCTGCAACGGATCCTTCATGCATGGCATAGATGGTCTGATATCTTTCCCTGTCCGAAGCAACTGCTTCCCTGTTAAGATACGGAGGCAAAGGAACCAGTCCCGAAATTTCCAATATCTCCGAAAAGGTCATCTCAGGAGGATCCCAAAAAAACCGAATATAAAAAGAGTTTCCTGCACTTTTAAGCTTTTCCGCCGAAAGTGAGATTAATTGATGCTGATAATAAAAAGATCTCTTTAGTTTTCCTTCTTTCCACTTTTTGACATTTCCAATCAGGCATTTCCACACAACCGGAGGGTTTTGCCGGAAAGCAAGCTCAATATCAGTGGTGGGTTCAGCCGGCTCAAGGCAAAAGACCTCTATCTTTGCACCACTTTCTTTGTAAAAGACCAGCCTTGCCAGGATCACCATGGTCTCATTAAAGACCATCAGGCTGTTCTCCGGAATAAATTCAGCTAAATTAGAGAAGATGCCGGATCCTATTTTCCCCTT
>JAUWGC010000196.1 GCA_030606625.1 Bacteroidales bacterium
GCCCAGATCATTAGACACTGTCAGCTTAACATCATAATCTCCGGGGTTGTTGTAAGTAACCGGAGGTGGATCCTGTCCCATGTAACTTCCCGGTGAACCGCCAAAGAATTTCCATGACCAGCTGGTAGGATCGTTAATAGAAAGATCAGTGAAAGTCACTGATTCTCCGGCCAGGATGTTGGTAACATCAGCTGTAAAATCAGCAAGCGGGCCACCGACAGTTATATATTCTTCTTTCACAACAGTATCACTTCCGTATTGGTTGGTCGCAACAAGCATCACATTGTAATTACCTGAAGCATTGTAAATGATTTCCAACGGGTTCTGCATAGTAGAAGTATCCGGAATGCCTCCCTGAAATTCCCAGTACCATTCAACAGGATCGCCCGTTGACTCATCTGTAAAATTCACTGTATCGCCAATCTGTATATAATTGTTATCAGCATCGAAGTCAGCCTCAGGTGCGCCAACGATGATCATTTCCACACTATCTTTCGTATTCGAGCCAATAGTATTTGATGCAGTCAATGAAACATTATATCTTCCGGGAGCATCATACTGGATCAGTGGAGGTTCCTGTCCTGAGTAACTACCAGGCGTGCCACCTTCGAAAGTCCATTCCCATTCCAGGGGATTACCGGTAGTTATATCCGTGAATGATACTTTTTCTCCCGGCTGGATACTTGTCTTGTTAGCAGAAAAATCCGGTGATGGAACAGTGCCGGTGTATGTGCCATCCCAGACTTCAACACCAGAGCCAAGAGGATCGAGCCAATATTTAAGCTGCTGCGAAGGCAATGATCCCATCAGATCCCATGACCAGTATACTTTACCATAAAGGCTATTTAAAGGATTATCACAATCATCAGGTGGGCCACCTGTCAGATCGCCAACTACTCTTCCATCCTGGTTGAACAACGGAGAACCTGAAGAACCGCCTTCAGTGATCGATGTACCATGTGGTGTTTCTGCCCACCAGACCCTCCAGTGTGAAAGGACACCGTTGTTATTCCATTGAGCAGAAGTTGCAGTCAGTTTAAACGTTGATATTTTCTTAATATCTCCGGCAGGATGGTGAATATTCACCCCGCTGTCAGCAGGAATATTTGTCCGGTCCCATCCATTATAATAAGCATTACAGGAAGCAGGAACATTATAATTCAATTCCAGAAGCAGAAAATCCGAACCTGTTGTATAGGAGCCTTCAGCCTTCTTTTGACATCCCGTTTGAGTAAAATTCTGCGGGCCCCAGGTTCCAGTACATGTTGATGCTTCATACTTATAATAAAACACCCATTGATTCATATCGCTCACCGAAGCCCCTTCACCACAATGCCATGCAGTCAGCACATACGGGGTCAGGTCCTGACTTGTATTGTTCATCAGCGAACCTGAACACAAGTAATAATAATACCCTATTTTCATAAATTGTTTTACCACACCGAACTTTTCATCCTGCCAGTCATCTCCTTCCGGAGAGCAATTAATATTGATCATACACCATAAAGACCCACTTCTTTCAATATAATCAAAATTCACTCCCCTGTATGTATAAGCCATTTCCGAAATGCTGATGTTTGGTAAAATTTCAGTTGTTTCCGGCTGGTAATATTCAAGTGTTACCCTGTCACCCTGAATGAGCTGATTGGCAAAAGTACATTCACTGTTATTGTTATCCTCGGTATAAGCACCGATAACCTGGTCTTTGTTTTCATTGTATAAAAACAGCTCTCCACCATAAGGCAACCAGAAATCATCATAATAAACTCCAAGAGCCCTGGCACCTTCAGATACCAGCGTTATTCTCCATATCTTGCCTCCGTCAGGAAGGTTTGTCCAGGTTCCTGCATTCTCAATGGACAGGCTTACCGGAACAGAAACACCTACCCTGTATGGCTTGGGGTAGCCTGACAGAGCATTTTCCTCATCCTCCTGAACGATCAGGTTCATATCAGGTGATATAAAATACCTGACCTCTATTTTATTATCAATTTCCGGATATAAAAAACTCGGCGGATCACCACCCTGGCTGATCTGAGAAAAGGAAGACACTGTTATTCCCAGTAGCAAAGCAACGCAAGTAATAATTGTAAAAAATCCTTTTATCTTCATGATATTAGTAATAGGTTAATAGTTTATTGTTTTTTCTCTGCAAAGATATAATTTTTATAACTATTACTTTAAAAATCCAGAGGCTGAAGGCAAGGATGCCGGACGTCAGTCAGATTCAGGTGCAAGATCAATAAAACACAGTTGGACGAAGCCGAAATGTTATGGGTATTGTTTGAGATTCATCTGGGTTTATCGTCAAATGCTGAAGTAAAATTAAAGACAAAAGTCCATCTGCCGGAAAACCGGCTATACAGAATAAACTAACAATTTTGTTAGATG
>JAUWGC010000177.1 GCA_030606625.1 Bacteroidales bacterium
ACTCAACCTGGTTCCCCTGCCTCCACGTGAAAAAGCATTGCTTTGCATTCATTTTGAATCCCTGCAAGATTCTTTTTTTGGAAATCTTATTGCTTTAAAGTACAAGCCGGATGCAATTGAATTAATGGATAACACCATCCTTGAGCTAACAAAAGATAATATTGAACAAAGCAAAAACCGGTTTTTTCTAAAGGGTGACCCTGAATCAATCCTGATCATTGAATTTGCCAGAGATACAGAAAATGAGATATTTGAGATCATTGCATCACTTGAAAAAGAATTACGGACTGCAGGACTGGGTTATTATTTTCCGGTTATCCGGGGAAATGATATACATAAAATATGGGACTTGAGAAAAGCCGGCCTCGGGGTTTTATCCACCATGCCTGGAGATGCCAAACCTGTTGCTGTTATCGAGGATACAGCAGTCAACCCGGAAGTCCTGCCTGATTTTATGGCTGAAATAAAGCAAATGCTCGATAAACATAACCTCAGGTGTGTTTATTATGCCCACATTGCTACCGGGGAATTGCATTTAAGGCCGGTATTGAACCTTAAAAATCCTGAACATGTTGAGTTATTTCACACTATAGCCCTGGAAACAGCCAGGCTGGTCAAAAAATACAAAGGGTCTCTCAGTGGTGAACACGGTGATGGCAGGCTGAGGGGTAATTTTATCCCTCTGATGATAGGGGAAAAGAATTACAATCTTCTTAAAGTCATCAAGCACACCTGGGATCCTGACAATATCTTCAATCCGGGTAAGATCGTTAACACCCCCGATATGCGCACAAGCCTGAGATACAGGCCAGGACAGGACACCCGTGAGATCACAACATACTTTGATTTTTCCAGAGATCATGGCATTTTGCGTGCAGCGGAAAAGTGCAACGGCTCGGGTGATTGCAGAAAGTCAGATATTATCGGAGGCACCATGTGCCCCAGCTATATGGCCACACGCGATGAAAACACCACTACCAGAGCCAGAGCAAATATCCTCAGGGAATTCCTCACTAACTCAACAAAAAATAATCCTTTCAACCACCAGGAGATCTACGATATAATGAATCTCTGCCTGTCATGCAAGGGATGCAAATCGGAATGTCCTTCCAACATCGATATCACAAAATACAAAGCGGAGTTTCTCCAGCATTACTATGATGCCAACGGAATACCTGCCAGGACTAAATTAATTGCTTATTTGCCATACATAAACAGAATGGCTTCGAGGTTACCCGGAGTTTTTAATGCCGTTGTTAATAACAGGTTGCTATCCGGATTCATCAAAAAACTTCTGGGATTTGCCCCAAAAAGGCCTATCCCACTTTTATCCCGGATCACACTAAGTAGATGGGCAAGGAAGAACTTGAGTGTTTTAAATGAACGAACAGGGCACAAAGGCAAAGTATACCTGTTTGCCGACGAATTCACACAATACAATGATGCGCAAATTGGGATCGCTGCAATCCAACTGCTCACCAAACTGGGATACTGTGTTGAGATACCAAAACACATCGAGAGCGGGCGTACATTCCTTTCCAATGGCATGGTCAGAAAAGCTAAAAAGATCGCAAACAGGAATGTATCATTATTAAAAGACCTGGTCACCGGTCAAACCCCTTTGATCGGCATCGAGCCTTCCGGCATCCTTACATTCAGGGATGAATATCCTGAATTGGTCGAAGATCATTTGAAAGAAAATGCAAAAGCCCTGGCAGAGTCTTGCCTGTTATATGATGAGTTCATCGCCCGGGAGATAAAAAACGGCCATATCACAGCGGATCAATTCACAAAAGAGAAAAAACATATTAAACTACATGGCCATTGTTATCAGAAATCCATTGCATCCACACAGCCCACCATCGATCTTTTATCCCTTCCCGAAAATTACAGTGTTGAAGAGATCAAATCAGGTTGTTGCGGAATGGCGGGTTCTTTCGGGTATGAAAAAGAACATTACGACCTATCGATGGAAATCGGCGAGCTGGTTTTATTCCCTGAAATCCGCAAGAGTGATGAAAAAACACTGATCTCCGCTCCGGGGACAAGCTGCAGGCAACAGATCATGGACGGCACAGGAAAAAAGGCCTTTCACCCTATCGAAATTTTGTACAAAGCACTGAGGTGATGCCGTTTGCCGTTTTGCCGTTTGCCGTTAGCTACCTGCCGACTGTCGACTGTCGACTTCTTCAAATTCCTTGTTCGATATTCAAAGGTTCAATTACAGTGTGCCGTCAGCTACCTACCAACTGCTGACTGTCGACTGTCGACTGTCGACTTCTTCAATAGAACGCGGATAACACGGATAACGCGGATTTACACAGATTTAATCCGCGATATTCCTTGTTCGGTGTTCCTTGTTCGATATTCATGTCTACTGTCGACTGTCGACTTCTTCGTGTCGACTTCTTATTCAATTACTTTCTCTATCTTTGTGTACATCAAGGCTGCTGACTTTCATAAGCTTATTTTTCAAGTTTAACAATGTGATTGATCTATGAGCTCGTAAATAACAAAAATAAAGCAGTGGCCTTGATTTTTATGTGTCTGTGTAAAATACTTCGATTTTTTATGTAAGTTTGAGGTAACGATTAATAAAACACTATTTCGTTACCTGTAATTTAAGCCGACTAACAAACAACAAAGTGATATGAAAAGATTCTTGGAAATAATTATAGATGATAAAACACAAACACTAGAGTTATTAAATTGGTCGCATGACGATACACATTTAATAAACAATGTTGTAAACATGCAGAAGGCAGGAATGTATATTAGATGTATAACTATTGACAAGGAACCATTAAAAGATGAAATTTTAATTCATGGATTTAAAAGAGAAGAAGGATTATATAGCAGATTACTATTGGAATATGAAGAAAAAACTGGAAAAGCATTAAAGCGTTGGTAACTTAAATATTATCATATTTAATTCGTAAAATTGATTACTAAAACTATGGAAAATGGAAACGAAACCCTTACAAACGCAGCGGAATATTGGGATAAATTATTAAAAGATGAGTTTGAAAAGGAGACAGATAGAGGAGCTGTGATTCTCGCTGCATCACTTTTTGACATTGCATTAGAAAAATTGTTAAAGACTTTTTTAATCCCCAACACAAGTTCAAGTGACGAGTTGTTTGATGGTCCAAATGCTTCAATGTCAACTTTTAGTTCAAAGATTGCTTTTGCATATCGATTAGGGTTGATTAGTTCAATGTTTGC
>JAUWGC010000038.1 GCA_030606625.1 Bacteroidales bacterium
ATACGTTTCCTCAAAGTCATCATTTGTCTCCCCTGGAAAGCCGACGATTACATCGGCTGCAATACAGGCATGAGGTATCTTTTCCTTAATCGTTATCAACCGGCTATTGAAAAGATCCACACTGTATTTCCTGTTCATAGCTCTTAATATCTTGTCGGATGCAGATTGTAGTGGAATGTGAAAGTGGGGAAGAAACATATTGGCATTGGCAATAAATCTGATCATTTCTTCAGAGAGTAAGTCGGGTTCTATTGAAGAAATCCTGATCCTGTCAATGCCTTCAAGTTTTTCAAGTTCCTGCATAAGCTTGTACAGGGTTTCATTGTGCTGTTTTCCGAAGTCCCCTATATTAACGCCTGTAAGGATGATCTCTCTGGCTTCTGTTTTTGCTGTTTCCTTTGCGGTCTTTATTGTCTGGAAAATAGTGTTACTTCTGCTGTTTCCCCTGGCAAATGGTATTGTGCAGTATGCACAGAAATAATCGCATCCATCCTGGATCTTAAGAAAAGAACGTGTCCTGTCACCAGAAGAATAAGCAGGTATGAATTTATTGGAATTTATTATGTCAGAAGTAAATATTTTATCTTTCGACCCTGGTTCTTCAGAAATATATTTTTCAAGATGCTCATAAAGCTGATATTTTTCGTTATTGCCAAGGATGAGGTTAACTTCTTCAAAACTGGCAAGCTCATCGGGTTTAAGTTGGGCAAAACAGCCAATGACAGCAATTATTGCTTCAGGATTTCTTTTTTTAGACTGCCGGATGGCTGCCCGGCACTTTTTTTCTGCATTTCCTGTAACTGAGCAGGTGTGTATCACATAAATATCTGCTTTTTCCTTATGGCTAATAGTATTATAACCCTGTTCCTGGAATTTTCTTGACAGGGTTGAGGTTTCAGAAAAGTTTAGTTTACATCCAAAAGTCTGAAAAGCAATTCGTGGCTTTTGCATACCACAAAGATAATTGAATTAGATGGGAGTTCATGAATACCAAAGTTATTTCTTCGCTCTGCTACTTACTTGTTGGAGTATAATGCCGCTGACAATGAAAATAAGTCCGATCCATGATGTTTGCATTATCTCTTCTCCTACAAAAATAAAAATAAAGACCAGGGAAAGGAACGGAGAAATATAGATCAGGTTGCTGACCCGGGCGGTTGTCGGAGCTAATTTCAGAGCCTTAAGCCATAAAATAAATGTAATGCCCATTTCAAACAAACCGATATAAGTTACACCGATGACACCTTCCAGGGGAATTGTTTTAAGATTACCTGTTATTGCAGAAGCGATCAGGACATAAATAAATCCAAAAATGAAATTTAATAACAGTTTTGAGACAGCTTCCCTTTTGTCTCTCATATTCAGAATCCAGTATAATGCCCAAATGATAGAACTTCCAAGAGCCAATACCACACCAAATTTATTGGAGAGTTCCAGATTGTCAATATTTCCACCGGTTACAACGATGATGATCCCAAAGAAACTGATAAATAGTGCAGCGATACTTTTAAATCCTATCTTCTGGCCTAACACAGGAATGGATAGCAATACCAGTGCAATAGGCCATGTGTAATTCAGAACTACCGCTTCCTGTGCTTGCAGCAGGTCATAGGCTTTGAAAAGCACAAAATAATAGGCGAAAGGATTGAGCAATCCGTATATTGCAGATTTGAAAAAATCCGGTGGTTTAAGTTTTTTTAGCAGTGACAGTTTATTTTGTGTGATGAGGATAACAAATAGTGCTATGATTGCGATAAATGAAGAGAATAGCAATAATTGTATGAAGTTGACATATCGCAGTGATATTTCAATTGCCGATCCTATGGTTGACCAACATATAACTGCCAGTAGCGCGTATACATATAAAAGCTTGTTATTATTCATCTCGGAAATTGAATATATTAGTGCGAATATAATAAATTATTTTGCTAAAAATCTGACAATATTATAAAGTCTGTTGAGTTATTGTATCTGACCGGTGTGTTGACAGGCACTGTTATGGAATAACGAATAACGAATAATGAATAATGAATAACATATAAACTGGATAGTTACGAGTTATTCATAAATTTGAAAAAAATACATAAGGAACTATGAAAAAGTTAGCTGTTGTTGCATTTGGTGGAAATGCCCTGATACAGGAAGGGAATAAAGGTACGATAGGTGAGCAGGAGGCCAATGCGTATGAAACATGTGAGAACCTTCTTAAGCTGATTGAAAGGAATTATAATTTTGTAATAACACATGGCAATGGCCCGCAGGTAGGTAATATAATGCTGGCGAATACAGCAGCAAATAAATTATATAAACTTCCTGATATGCCGTTGGATATCAGTGTTGCATATTCACAAGGATTCATTGGTTATGTTATTGAACAGCAATTAAGGAATGTATTAAATGCACATGATATTGAACGCGACATCATTACGATAATTACCCAGGTGATAGTTAACAAAGATGATAAGGCATTTAAGAATCCGACAAAACCGATAGGCCCTTTTTACACCAGGGAAGATGTCGACAGGTTGTCCAGGGAAACAGGGTCAATGTTTGCCGAGGATCCACGGGGTAGGGGATGGCGCAAAGTGGTTGCATCTCCCAGGCCGTTAGTTATCAATAATATCAAGACGATAAGAGGAATTGCCAGGGAAGGCCATATCGTAATTGCTGCAGGAGGAGGTGGAATACCGGTATTCTATGTAAAAGAGAATAAACTTCAGGGGATAGATGCTGTCATTGATAAAGATCTGGCCTCTGCATTGCTTGCTGCACAGATCAATGCTGATAAATTCTTTATTCTTACCGATGTGCCCAAGGTTTGCCTGAACTTCAACACACCACAGGAAAAATCAATGGATAAAATGACAATTGCTGAAGCCGGCAAGTATCTTGAAGAGGGCCATTTTTCTGAAGGAAGCATGGGTCCGAAAATCAGGGCCGCTATTAATTTTGTTGAATCAAGTGGTAAGGATACCATTATTACCAAGACAACCCTGCTTGGTGTGGATGATGGAGGAACCAGGATCACAATGGTTTAATTCACCACTGCTGGCAACAGTGGAATTCATCTTTCAATATGGGTTTTGACAAAGAAAGCTACCTTCTCTAAAGAAGTGATCATATCATATTCTTCGAGAAAAACATCTTTTGGAACATATACAGGTTTAGGGGTATAATTTAAAATTCCTTTAATACCAGCACTTACTAATTTGTCTGCAGTTTCAGATGCCTTATCGGCTGGAACTGTCATAATCCCAATCTTAATATTCTTTTGTTTGATGATCTTTTTCATGTCATCAACAGAGTAACATTTAACACCAGTTACCTTTTTATTAATCTTGTTCGGGTCAGTATCGAAACAGGCAACAATGGAGAGTTTTGTCCTTTTGCCACTAAAATAGTTTACCATGGCTCTTCCAAGGTTTCCAACACCAACAACACATACTTTAATAACATCCTTACTGTCAATGATTTTGCTGATTATATCTATTAGCTCTTTTATATTATATCCTTTTCGAAGGGTGCCGGTATATCCGATCAGCATGATATCCCGTCTCACTTGTACGGCAGTGATATGCTGTATCTTTGCGATCTCATGAGAATAAATGTGATTTTTGCCATTAGCATAACACATTAAAAGAGACCTTCTGTATTGACTTAAACGGGCGATCGTCTTATGAGGCAGTTGTTTCATTATTGATCAAATAGATTATTGTTAATAAAATAACAATAATACAAAAATATTCATTTAGTGCATTCCCTCAACTGAGTTTAACCAGCCGTTATTTGCATCAGGTTTAAGGTCAATTTTTGGAACATATGGTTTAATATCTATAAGGGGGGTGTTATCAAGAATATCCATACAAGAGGTGTGAATGAGGTTACCTTCGATTTTGATCAGCCTGACAATATCCAAACCAATATGATTGACCCTGTTTGGTGACCGGCTGGCAAAAAGGCCAACTTCGCCACCTTCCAGATGAGGGGGATGTGCGATAAGATTAACTTTTTTTGAACGGTCAAAATAAAACAATACAACGATGTGGCTGAATGTCTCCAGCTTGAACAGGCCCTGCTGATATTCCGGATCTAATTCAAGGTAAAATTCCCCTTCAAGGTTCTCATCCGGGTAATATGGAACTGTATTCTTGTAAGGGGTATGGATTGTGCCAATGGAAACGAACTTAATTTTCATGAGTAATATTCCGGAAAAGAGAAATATATTATACTTATAGAATTGCCGGCCTAAGGATTATTACTTTTCACCCAGTCATACCAGGTATCCATACCTTCTCCTGTTTTGGCTGAGATTTCTAAAAACTCCAGATGATGATTTATCATGAGTGCATGTTCTCTGGTCCTGGCAATATTAAAATCAACGTATTGAAGAAGATCGGTCTTGTTGATTATGCATAGGTCGGATGTTTCGAACATTGTCGGGTATTTAATGGGTTTATCTTCCCCTTCGGTAACGCTGATGATTACAACGCGTTTGGATTCTCCCAGGTCGAACATACTGGGGCAAATAAGATTTCCGACGTTCTCAATAAAAAGGACAGAGTTATCAGCCGGTTCAAGTTTTTTTATGGCCAGGTAGATCATGTTAGCATCCAGATGACAACCGGAACCGGTATTTACCTGAACAACAGGTGCACCTGCTTTATTGATCCGGTTGGCATCGTTCATGGTTTGCTGATCACCTTCAATGATAAAGAGCGGTATTTCTTTTCCGAGTTTTTTGATTGTCTTTTCGAGCAATGTGGTTTTTCCTGAACCGGGAGAACTAACCAGATTAATTGCAAATATGTTTTTGGCATCAAAAAATCCCCTGTTCCGTTCAGCCAGGAGGTTATTTTTGTGTAGAATATCCTGTTCAAGAAGGATCTCCTTCCTGTGAGTATGATTGTGGTCTGCTTTGTGATGCTCATGTGCATGATCATTATGATCATGTTGATCATGAGGATTATCGTGATGGTGGTAATGAGAGTGGGGGTGAGAGTGTTTCTGGTCGCCATGATTGTGGGTGTGAGTGTGCACATGATTGTGTTTATCCTCACCTGGTTTCCTGATCAATGGGGCCTCACTTTCACCACATCCACAAGTATCGCACATAATTCTCTGATTTTAGTTAATAAATTATTTTACAAAGTTAAATAAAATTGGTGGTCCTTAAGTTTTTAATAATTCAGCTATTTGTCATGAAATAATCATCTTTTTAATTATTAATTGCTTTCCATCGATGATATCAGAAAATAAATGTTTGCATTTGGGACAGGGAGAAAAGTAATCATCAATTTCAAATTCCATTCCGCAATTTGTACATCTTGCTTTTGCGGAAATTTTTGTGATCCTGACTATGGATTGTTCAAGAACAGTATTTTTTATCGCTGTTTCCAATGCAAACTCCAGAGCTTCCACAATTACTCCCGATAGTACTCCGATTTCAATCTCAATTTCATTTACCTCCTTTGCATTGGCTTTGTGTACTTCTTCCTCAGCTATTTCAATAATATTTATCGCAATTGATAATTCATGCATTATAAAAAAGTAATTATTTCACGAAACAAAAATATAATTTTTTATTTTTGTATATTGTAGTTGAATATATAAATAATTGTTATTCTAAAAAGGAGGAAATATGCCCAAAGTAGTATCATTGAATGTTAATTGTCCTCATTGCAATAAATCCTTGATGGATGACAAACACTTGATCAATAATAAAAGTAGTATCAAGGTTTTGATAGAGGTCGCCACCGGTCAAAAAGGAAGTGTCTGGCTTAGTTCGATTTATGGTGATTATAATTATACCTGTGATGTAAAGATTCCTGAGGGTGAAATTGCTATTTTTCGCTGCCCACATTGCCAAAATAACCTAAAGAGGAAAAAAGTTGAATGTGATATTTGCCATGCTCCTATTGTTTCTTTCAATTGCAGTATCGGTGGTCATGTAAGCATTTGCTCACGCAATGGGTGTAAGAATCATTACGTTGTTTTTGAAAACGTGGATGCAGCAATAAGGAGGTTTTATGAAAAAAATAACTATTTTGCGTAACAAAAATATAATTTTTTATTTTTGCATATAATAGTTACACATGTAAATAATTGTTATTCTAAAGAGGAGGAAATATGCCCAAAGTAGTATCACTGAATGTTAATTGTCCTCATTGCAATAAATCCTTGATGGATGACAAACACTTGATCAATAATAGAAGTAGTATCAAGGTTTTGATAGAGGTTGCCACTGGTCAAAAAGGAAGTATCTGGCTTAGTTCGATTTATGGTGATTATAATTATACCTGTGATGTAAAGATTCCTGAGGGTGAAATTGCTATTTTTCACTGTCCACATTGCCAAAATAACCTGAAGAGAAAAAAAATTGAATGTGATATTTGCCATGCTCCTATTGTTTCTTTCAATTGCAGTATCGGTGGTCATGTGAGCATTTGCTCACGCAATGGGTGTAAGAATCATTACATTGTTTTTGAAAACGTGGATACAGCGATAAGGAAGTTTTATGATGAATATGGTTATCATTAACTTCTGAAACTGCCAACTTCTTTTATGGAATAATTACTGTTTTTAAGACAAAAATTGATTATTTAACAGATACGTGGTAACTGCTCACCGGCAAGCATGTCAATAATTCGTTTTCCTCCAATACTTGTAGTGATCCAGCTTTTTCCGTAATATTGATCGACAATTTCACCAATTATTGAACTATTTTTACCCTTTTCATGTTTTTTAAGGGCATTTAATACTTTATCAGCATCTTCTTTTCCAACTACCATCAATACTTTGCCTTCGTTGGCAACATAAAGTGGATCAAATCCAAGTAATTCGCAAATACTTTTAACATTTTCTTTTATGATCAAAGATGTTTCTTCAATCATGATCCCATAATTTCTATTCTTAGCTAATTCGGCTAAAACGGTTCCCAATCCGCCCCTTGTTGCATCACGCATAAACCTGATCTTGTCAGAAACCTGTAAGGCAATATCTATTAAATGGTTGAGAGAAGCGCAATCAGAATCTATGGATGCTTTTAGGTTCAATTCATTTCTTGCACTCATGACAGCCATGCCGTGATCGCCAATAGATCCGTTAATGAGCAGCTTATCCCCAATCTTAATTTTTAAGCCGCTACTGATGTCCTTGTGTTTTTTTGCAAGTTTGCCAATGCCTGTTGTGGTAATAAATATCTTATCGCATTTTCCTTTATTCACAACTTTCGTGTCACCGGTAACAATTTGAATTCTTGCATATTTAGCTTCGGCACTCATTGATTTAACTATTTTTTCCAGGTGTTCCATCGGGAATCCTTCCTCAATAATGAATGAACTGCTAAGGAAAAGAGGAGTTGCCCCGGAAACAGCTATATCATTAATTGTACCACAAATAGCAAGTTTGCCAATATCCCCACCAGGGAAAAATAAAGGATCTACAACAAATGAATCTGTTGTGAAGGCTATATTATCTGCCTCCAGATCAAGAATAGCAGAATCTGTTTGTTGGTTTAAAGCCGTATTGCTAAAATATTTGACGAATAAATCTGAGATCAGGCTATGTGTTAGTTTTCCGCCACTCCCATGTCCGAGTAAAATCCTGTCTTTCTGTTTATGCATAGATCATTCTTTAATCTTAATAATTTCATAGTACAGGTTAACAATTCTGCAACCGGTTTATCTGCTATACCTGAAATATGCATTACAAGTTCCTTCTTGTGATACCATACAGGGCCCAACCGGTTCATCCGGTGTACATATCTTTCCGAACAACTTGCATTCTTTTGGTTTTTTAATGCCTTTTAGTATCTCACCACAGATACATCCTTTGTCTTCCCGGGTTTTTTCCACCTCCACATTAAAAATCTTTTCAGTGTCGAATTGTTCATATTTCTTTCTTAGTTTTAGTCCGCTATTTTTCAAAATTCCAAGTCCTCTCCACCAATCATCTTGCAGATCAAAAACTTCATACATAATTTGTTGTGCTTTCACATTGCCTTCACGTTTAACGGCTCTTTTATATTGGATCTCGACTTTCGGACTATGAGTTTCGATTTGTTTTACAAGCATGTAAATAGTTTGCAAAAGATCAACCGGTTCAAAACCGGAAATAACACATCCAAGCTTATATTTATTGGCAATATTTTCGTAGATCTGTGATCCTGTGATAGTACTAACATGTCCGGGAGCAATGTATCCGTCTATCATAACACCCTCATCAACAAGGGCTTCCATAGCCGGTGGCATAACTTTATGTGCACTGTAAAGAAAAAAGTTACTGATACTATCCCGCCTGGCATTTAGTATGGCTACGGCACTGGATGGAGCTGTGGTTTCAAAACCAATGGCCAGAAAGATGATTTTCTTATTCTTGTTTTCCTGTGCTAATTTTAATACATCCAGTACGGAATATACGATACGGATATCAGCTCCACCGGCCTTTTCTCTGTTTAAAGAGGAACTGGAACCGGGAACCATGATAAGATCGCCATAAGTTGTAATTATCACATTATCAAGTTTGCTATATGCTATTGCCTGGTCGATGAAATGCCTGCTGGATACACAGACCGGGCAACCCGGACCGGATAGAAGGGAAATATTTTCAGGTAATAAGGATGGTATGCCATATCGCTGAATGGCCATAGTGTGTCCGCCACATACTTCCATCAGGGAAACAGGACTGGTCGATAAATTATGGATCTTCTCTGCAATCCTTAGTACGAGATCCTTGTCACGAAATTCATCAATATATTTCAACTGTTAATAATTCATATTTAGTTGGTCAGATGCTTAACTATCTTATTCAGGCCTTAAATGATCCTTTGCCCTGAGTTTTTCTCCTCTTCATCAAGTTGTTTATTAAGATCTTCAAATTCACTGAATAGCTTTAATGTTTCTTCAGCTTCTTCCTCGCTAATCTTCTGAATTGCGAAGCCGGTGTGCAACAAGACATAATCTCCAATGCTGACATTTTCCACCATCTGGAGGCCGGCATTATATTCAACACCACCTATGGAAACAATGGCCATATCACCGTTTATGGATTCTATCCGGGCGGGTATACTTAAACACATATGATCATTTTCTATTTTGTTATACAATTATATCAATCCCAGGCTCTTTCTTTTGGCTGTTATAGCAAGTTGGCCGAGGGCAATGCCTCCGTCATTCGATGGGATACGGCTTTGTGTGAAAACATTGAATCCGTTCTTCTTAAGAAGGTTCTCGGATGTACCGAGGATATAACGGTTCTGGAATGTTCCACCTGAAAGAACAACCTTATTTAATCCTGTATCCTTTCTGATCTTATTTGCAATTGCAAAAATAATATTAATAATGGTATTATGGAATTTAGCAGATATGATTGAAGGATAAATCCCCTTGCCCAGATCCTGAACAATCTGTATAATGGTCTTATCAAAGCTGATAGTTTCATTAATGTCATATGCATATAGTTTATCCACTGTTGAGTCAATAACTGATTCAAGCCTCATTGGAGCTTCTGCATGGAAGTTGCTATGATTACAAAGGCCTGTTAATGCAGATACAGCATCAAACAACCGTCCTGCACTTGATGTTAAAGGTGTGTTGATCTTTAGTTCCAATGCCCGCATCACCGTTTCAATATCTGTATTATCTATTTGTGTTAAGGATGGTATGTCCATATTGAGGAAATCCTTGCCAAATGTTTTGTACAAATAAGATACAGCCATCCGCCATGGTTCTTTTGTGGCCTTGTCGCCACCAGGCATTGGCACATATTCAAAATGTGTGTATCTTTCAAAGTTAGTCAGGTCACAGACAAAAAATTCACCTCCCCATATATGGTCATCTATTCCGTAACCCACACCGTCAAAGCTAATACCAATTATTTTTTCGTCTAATCCGTGTTCAGCCATACATGAAGCAATGTGAGCATGGTGGTGTTGTATACTAATTTTCAAACCTGTCTGGGATTTTGCATAGAGTGTAGAAAGGTAATCAGGGTGAAGGTCATGTGCAAATATCCAGGGTCTGACCCTGTATAGTTTTTTAAATCTTTCAATACTTTCCGAATAAAAATCCAGTGTCTCAAGATTTTTCAAATCACCAATATGCTGGCTCATGATAGCCTGATTTTTCTTGCCAATACAAAAGCAATTGACCAGTTCGGCACCGGCAGCGAATATTCCATCCACCTCCAGGTTGAGGTATATGGGGTCAGGAACAAAGCCTCTGGATCTTCTGATCATCCTTTCCTTATTGTTGATGGCCAGTTCAACAGAATCGTCAGTTCTGTTATAAATATCCCGGTTGTGAATCAGGATTGCATCAGTTATATTTGATAAACGATCAATAGCTTCCTGATTATCGATGATGATAGGCTCATCTGAAATATTTCCGCTTGTTAGTACGATGACCGGCAGGTTTAACTTTGAAAAAAGCATATAGTGTATAGGCATATAAGGTAACATTGCCCCGGTAGTATTAAACCCGACACTAACATCATTTGCCAGTTTGGGGCCTTCCGGCTTGTTCTTCAGGATCAGGATCGGCCTTTTCCAGGATATCAGGCTTTTTTCCTCATTTTGGTTAGTGACTATGAACTGCTTTAAGGTATTAATATCAGGAAACATAACAGCAAATGGCTTGCCGTCGCGGTTTTTCGATATCCGGAGGCGTTTAACAGTATCTTCATTTTGTGCATCACAGGCCAGATGAAAACCTCCCATGCCTTTAATGGCAATGATCTTACCTTCTTCCAGAAGATCGCATGTAATGTCGATGATCTCATTAAGATTCCGGATATTTCGATCACCGTGGATTAATTCGTATTCGGGGCCACAACTGTTACAGGCAATAGGTTGGGCATGGAAACGGCGGTCCAAAATATCATTGTACTCGCTTTGGCAGGTATTACACATCCGGAAAGGATCCATAGTCGTTTTATCACGGTCATAGGGGAGATCCTTGATAATAGTGAACCGGGGTCCGCAATTAGTACAATTGATGAATGGGTAATCTATCCTGTGCTTCTGTTCCTTCATGTCTTTCAGACAAGCCTCACAAACAGCAATGTCAGGACAAATGTCTGTGATTTCATCTGATGTGTTTTTACTTTTTATTATTTGGAACGAAGTATGGTTTTTTAACTCAGTATTGATGATTTTTATACTGAAAATGTTAGAAGCTGCCGGAGCTTTATGCCGGATCGATTCGACAAATTGATCAATATTGGAATTTGCCCCCTCGATCTTGATCACCACACCATCATTTCTATTCTCAACCCATCCGTGTAATTGTTGTTCATGAGCAAGGCGATAAATAAACGGCCTGAAACCGACACCCTGTACAAGCCCTTTTACATGGATCAATTTTGCCCCGATGCTTTTATTCATAGTTGATTTAAGAAATATACCCTATTTAATCAATCAGGGTTAAATCCACCACCGTACCGATAAATCTGCATCTATGGCTTATGGTGGGGAGAAGCTTAATTGAATAATGCAAAAATAGCTTTATATTTTTAAAACCCTGTAGCTTCGCCGCAAGGTTTTACCGCTTTCTTGTTATTGTCAGATTATATTAAGCTGAAAAACAATCTGATTAAATGAAAGAAATTTGTATTTTTATCGGTTAGTTTTACTAAATGTAACTAATTTCCGGATAATGATTCAAGATTTAAATTGTAGCAATTGTGATATCAGGCCAATAACTTTATTTTCCAATATTTCTGATGAAGATATTGATGAACTGAATAATAATAAAATTTGTAGGGTCATTAAGAAAGGCCAGACAATTTTTTATGAAGGCATGCAGCCAAGTGGGTTGTATTGTCTGAATAGCGGAAAGATAAAAATTTCCAAGCATGGGATTAATGGCAAGGAACAAATAGTCAGGTTTGTTTTGGCAGGGGGGCTTTTGGGAGTCAGAGCACTGATGGGTGGTAGAAACTATTCAGCATCAGCCACAACCTTGGAAGATTCGGTTGTTTGCTACATTAATAAGAAGACATTCTTTAAAATGTCGATCAAGTATCCTGAAATTTCACAAAGCTTGATGACCCTGTTGAGTTCTCTTTTGGAGGAGGCTGAAAGCAAAATGACAACAATGGCACAAAAACCGGTCAGGGAAAGGTTGGCGGAATCATTACTTATTCTCTACGATCTTTATAAAACAGAAGGGAAATGTAATACAATTAACAATGGTTATGTGATAATGTTATCCAGGGTGGATTTAGCCAATATTGTTGGAACAGCTACAGAGACTGTCATAAGATTATTATCTGAGTTCAAGGATGAACAACTGATCTCCATTTCCGGTAGAAAAATTACTTTATTGGATATCCAGGGCATTAAAAACATAGCCAAATTATTTCAATAAGATACAAACTCGCTTCGCCCAGCTCGCTCCGTAAGGAGTGCCTACGGCACAACCCGTAACACATTTCACGACTCACCATTCAGTTGTAATAATTTATATAAAAAAACATGATAAAATTCAGGTTTACACCTGACTATTGTCATTGTTATTTACCTTAACTTATTTTAATATTGAAGTGTTTAATTATATAAATAACTGATTAAGTTAATAATAATAATTATGAGCGGAAAAAGATTAACCGGAGTCTATTTTGCTGTTTATTCCAATGGGAGTGAATGTGAAATAGATATTGATCAATTGATAGAGTACACCAGGCAAATACCGGGAATTGGCATCATATGGAACGGAGACCTTAAGCAGACAATGCAGGCTGATTTCATTGTTGATGAGATTAAAAAACACAATCTGGACAGGATCGTACTTGCCGGTGATGAACCTGGTATAGTAAAACCACTTTTCTCAAAAGCCATGGTTCTTTCAGGAAAAAATCCCGAGGATATCGTTTTAGCCGGTTTTAATGAATATAGTATTAAATCGAATAAGGACCTGGATAGGGCTAAGGCAATTATTTATTGTGCGGCACTTGGTGTTCCTTTTGAAAATGTTGCCTTACCAAGTGAAGCCGAAGTTCATACAGACACCCTGGTTATCGGTGGCGGGATTGCCGGAATACAGGCTTCGCTTGAAATAGCTAATAGTGACCATAAAGTTTACCTGGTTGAAAAAACCGGAACCATTGGAGGACACATGGCCATGTTTGATAAAACGTTTCCTACCCTCGATTGCGCTGCTTGTATTTTAACCCCTAAAATGGTCGAAGTTGGACAACATACAAATATAGAGCTAATGACTTACTGTGAGGTGATAGGTGTTGAAGGTGTACCCGGTAATTATAAAGTTAGGATTCTTAAAAAGGCAAGAAGAGTTGACCTTGCAGATTGTATAGGTTGTGGTATCTGTTCAGAAAAATGTCCGGCGAAAACCGTAAGTGAGTTTGATGCAGGAATAACCTTACGTACTGCGATTTACATTCCCTTTCCTCAAGCTGTCCCTAATAAATATCTTATTGACGCCGCTAGTTGCATTTATGTTCAAAAAGGTAAATGTGGTGTTTGTGTGAAAGTTTGCCCACCAAATTGTATAAACCTGGATGAAAAGGATCAGGAAGTTGAAATAAACGTCGGAAATATTATAGTTTCTACCGGTTTTAAGGTATTTGATGCAAAGAGAGTCGAGAATTTAGGCTATGGGAAGTACCCAAATGTTGTGACCTCACTGGAGTTTGAGCGGTTGGTGAATGCTGCCGGTCCAACAGAAGGTAACATAAAATTCAGGAGTAAGGACAAAAAAGAGAATTGGATCTTTTCACCTGAAAGTGATGAACCCAAAAGTGTTGCCTTGATTCATTGCGTGGGTAGCCGGGATGAAAATTATAATAAATATTGTTCCAGGGTATGTTGTATGTATTCATTAAAATTAGCTCATTTGGTTAAAGAAAAAATACCTGAGGCCGAAGTATATGAATACTTTATTGATATGAGGGCTTTTGGAAAAGGGTATGAAGAATTTTATGAGAGAATTAAGGAAGAAGGAGTACATATCATACGTGGCCGGACTGCTAAGATTGAGGAAAGAGATGACCAACTTATTCTTAGAAGTGAAGATATATTGGCAGGCAAACTAATTGAACAGAAAGTTGATATGGCTATTTTGGCAGTTGGCTTGGAGCCACGAGAAGATGCTGAAGAACTAAGTAAAATGCTCGGGATTAAACAAGGTGAGCAAGGTTGGTTTGTAGAAGCAAATAGCGTGGATGATACGGTAGGTACCTTTACAGGTGGGATCACTATTGCCGGTGTCTGTCAGGGGCCTAAAGATATCCCTGATGCTGTTGCTCAGGGTTCTGCAGCAGCTTCACGTGTGTTACAAAGTATTATTAAAGGCAAAGTTAAAAAAAGCATTAAAGATATTTCGCTTGAACAAATTGAAACAAAAGTAAATCAATATACAAATATTATGGAGGGAATCTCATGAGTATACGTGTAAACCCAGGCTTTATCAAAGAGCTGACGAAATATGGTGCGAGAGAGTGGAATGCATGTTTCCATTGTGGTAATTGTACAGCTGTTTGTTCCTTGACTGAAAGAGGTATTCTGTTTCCAAGGAAAGAAATCAGAGCCATACAAATGGGACTTACTGAAAAACTAGCAAGCAGCCCTGAACCATGGCTATGTTATTATTGCGGAGATTGTTCTGAAAATTGTCCACGGGATGCTAATCCGGGAGAAATAATGATGTCTTTAAGACGATATCTTACTAGTATTTATGATTGGACAGGAATGGCAGCAAGATTGTATAAGTCATATGCTGCCCATCTTTGGTTTATGATCTTTCTTTTCTTAGCTGTAATTGCAGCTTTTGTTGTCTTTTCAAGAATTCCGGATTCTCCAGAGGTTAAGCTCAATACATTTGCACCTGTTCATATCATAAGTTTATTGGATCATATTCTTTTGATTTTTCTTGGATCTTTTCTGATAACTAATATAATAAATATGTATGTGAAGATTATTATTAAAGATAAAACAGTAAAAATACCTGTATGGCTTTATTTTAAAGAAGCCTGGAATGCAATATTCCAGTTTGCCACTCAATGGAATATTACAAAATGTCAACGAAATAACTGGTACTGGTTCGGGCATTGGTTCCTCTTTACAGGATATATTTTGATGTTTGTTATGGTAATATTCTTCTTGGATTGGTTCCAGACCGAAGAGATTCATCCCTTTTATCATCCACAAAGAATACTAGGCTATTATGTAACAGCCGGATTCCTTTTTGCAACAATTTATTTTATGATTGGAAGATATAGAAAGAAAAAAGAAATATTTAAATATTCACACCACAGTGACTGGATTTTTGTTGTGCTACTCTTTTTATTAGCATTTACGGGTATCTTTATTCATATTTTCAGGGTTAATGGAATGGCTTTGCCAACCTATTATGCTTATGTTCTTCATTTAGCTGTTGAAGTGCCAATGGTGGTTACGTTTGTGGCCTTTTCAAAATGGTCACATCTGGCATACAGGCCTCTTGCTATCTATTTTGCTCATTTGAAGAAATCAGCCAGAGCTTTACAGGAAAAAAACAAAATCGAATTTGTTACTCAATAATAAAATAAGATATGGAAGAATCAAGAATTGGTATATACGTTTGCTGGTGCGGTACCAACATTGCCAAGATGGTTGATGTTGAAACCGTTGCTAAGGAAATTGAGAAAATGGAAAATGTGGTTATTGCCAGGGATTATAAATATATGTGTTCCGATCCGGGACAGGATTTAATCATAAATGATATTAAAGAACATAATCTGAACCGTATAGTTGTCGCTGCTTGTTCGCCCAGAATTCATGAATTGACATTTAAAAATGCACTGAAGAATGCCGGATTGAACCCTTACCTTTTTGAAATGGCTAATATCCGGGAACAAGTATCATGGGTTCATACCGATAGGGAAGAGGCAACCAAAAAGGCAATGGATCTGGTCAGAGCAGCAGTAGTCCGTGTTAATTTTCATGAACCTCTTGATAAGCTTTCTGTAGATGTTGATCCTGCAACTTTAATAATTGGTGGTGGAATCGCCGGTATGTCAGCTACACTTATGATAGCTAATGCCGGAAAGAAAGTCTTCTTGATTGAGAAAAACAAGGAACTTGGAGGTAATCTGGTCAATATAGACCTGACTTTCCCCCACATGGACAGTGTACAACAATTATTACAACCAAAGATTCAAAAAATCAAGGATCATCCTAATATTGAATTGTTTCTTGAAACAGAAATAAAAGAGATCGTTGGGTATGTAGGTAATTTTGAAACTAAGATAACCACTTATGAAGGTAAAGAGAAAGAATTGAAGTTTGGTAATATAATTGTTGCAACGGGACTTAAATTATTTGATCCGTCGAAAATAGCAAATTATGGATATGCTAAGTTGCCGAATGTCGTGACATCTCTGGAATTTGAAAAAATGCTCTTATCTGGAATAATCCATAAGGAAAATGGGAATGAACCTAAAAATGTTGCTATTATTCATTGTGTAGGAAGCAGAAACGAAGAATATCATGGATATTGTTCCAGAACTTGCTGTATGACCGCCTTAAAATATGCCAACCAGGTTCGGTCTGCACTCCCGGATTCAAATATCTTTGATATTTATGCTGATATGAGGGCATTCGGAAAGGGTTATGAAGAATTTTATACTGCTACTTCAAAAAGGGACATCATGTTCCTGATGTTTGACCAAAAAAATGACTTGCCCATTATTAGAAAAGCAGGTGCTAAAGATAAATGTGATATGATCATAGAAATGAACGAGAAGTTATCGGGTGAGTCAATCGAAGTTCCGGCGGATCTGGTTATATTGATGACTGCTATGGAAGCATACGATAATGCTAAAGATATTGCTCATACTGTTGGAATCAGTATGTGTGGTAATGATTTTTACATCGAGAAACATCCTAAGCTTGATCCTGTGGCTACAACAACAGATGGTGTTTACATCGTGGGAAGTTGCCAGGGGCCTAAAGATATTACAGACTCTATTTCACAGGCCTGGGCTGCTTCAGCCAGGATACTGGCTGCTATATCCACTGGCAGGGTTGACGTTGAAGTGACAACGGCAAAAGTAAATGAGGATGTCTGTTGCGGATGCCAAACCTGTATAATGGTTTGTCCTTATTCTGCCATTTCGTTTGATAAAGAAAAAAATGTATCTATAGTGAATGAAATCTTATGTAAAGGATGTGGAACCTGTGGGTCTGCTTGTCCGACAGGCGCTATTCGCTGCAGGCATTTTACAGACAAGCAAATTCTTTCACAGATCGAGGGCCTGATGATGACTTCAGTTCAAAAATTAGAAATTATAGAGGAGGCTTAATATGAGCAATTTTGAACCAACAATCGTAGCGTTTTTATGTAACTGGTGTTCTTATACCGGTGCTGACCTTGCTGGTACATCCCGGCTGAAATACGCATATAATATCAGGATTATCAGAGTAATGTGTTCCGGTAGGGTTGAACCAACATTTGTGTTTAAAGCATTCAGGGAAGGAGCCGATGGAGTTTTGATCTGTGGCTGCCATCCGGGTGATTGCCATTACCACGAAGGTAATTATAAATGTTTGCGAAGATTCTTTCTAATGCAAAAATACATAGAACAAATGGGAATTGAACCTGAGAGACTGCGTTTGGAATGGATTAGTGCCAGCGAAGGAAAACAGTTTGCCACCCTTGCAGATGAAATGACTAAAATTATTCAGGATCTCGGACCCTGCAAGGTGAAAGAAGTCATGGATACTGTATCATAAATAAAAGTTATAAAAAATGAGTGATAATAAAGA